>JBEDHF010000140.1:0-4983 GCA_041174245.1 Cyanobacteriota bacterium | reverse complement strand
CCCCTGGCAGGCCCTCGCAGCGCACCCGCTCCAGCGGATCGACCCCCAACAGGCAGGTGCGCCCCAGGGGCGTGCCGTCGCCATCGAGCCAGACCAGGCCATCGCTCCCGAAGCGCAGGGCCAGGGCCAGGGCCACGGTCTCCGGTTCCCGCCAGGGCAGCGAGCGGATCAGGGGGGCGTGCGTTGGCGGACTCACCGGCTGGCGAGTTCGGGATGGCCGGCCTCACGCAGGGCCTGATCGCGGATCCGGCAGCTGTCGCAGACGCCGCAGGGCCGTTCACCGCCGTTGTAGCAACTCCAGGTGTCCGCGATCGGCACCCCAAGCCGCAGGGCTTCCTGCACGATCTTCACCTTGCTCCACTGCACCAGGGGCGCCCAGAGGCGGGTGCCCTGGCCCTGACGACCGCTGCGGGTGGCCAGATCGGCCAGCAGCTGGAAGGCCTCGAGGTAATCAGGCCGGCAATCGGGATAGCCGGAGAAGTCGATCGCGTTCACCCCGAGCACCAGCCGGTCGGCTCCGCGGGCTTCGGCCAGGCTGAGGCCAAGGGCGATGAACACCGTGTTGCGCCCAGGCACATAGGTGTTGGGAATCACCTTGGCATCGACGCCTTGATCGGGGATCGCCAGGCCTGGATCGGTGAGCGACGATCCACCCCAGGCCGCCAGATTGACGGCGATCGTGAGGTGCTCCTTCAACCCGATCACCGCGGCCAGCCGTTGGGCGGCCTCCAGTTCGCGGCGGTGCCGTTGGCCGTAATCAAAGGACAGACCGATCACCTCATGCCCGGCTTCCCTGGCCAGGGCCGCTGCAGTGGCGGAATCCAGCCCTCCGGAGAGCAGGGCGATGGCGGTGCCTGGGCGGGTGGAGGAGTCGATGGCGTTCTCGATCGCTCGATCCCATTGTGGTGTTCGACTGGCCATGATCAGCGCATCAGCACGGGCGCGGATGGATCGGGAACCTTGCCGCTGGAGTGCGGCGCTGACGGCGGCGGCGGCCCTGGTTCTTGCCCCGCTGGCCCTGGCATCCCTGCCGGCCAGCGGCGCGCCCGCCGGCCCAGCAGCGGCGGCTGCGGGCGGTACCCCCCAGGCGGTGATCCCCTCGGCCTGGCCGGCGCCCAGTGCCTCCGAACGGCGTTGGTGGATTCCGCTCCCCTCGGAGCCGTCACTCAGCCCCGACACCGATCTCTCTCCAGACCCGAGGCAGTGGCGGCTGGAGCTGGTGGTCGGCCGGATCGTGGATGTCGATTGCAACCTGCATCAGTTCACGGGGCAGATCCGCACCGAGACCGTGCCGCCCCAGGAGCGGACGATCCATCGGGTGGAGCTCGGTCCGATGATCTCCACCCGCATGGCCTGCCCCGATCGGCGCCGCCAGCGTCGTTTCGTCGCCCTGCAGGGCCGGCCCCATGTGCTGCCCTATGACGCCTCCCGGCCCCTGGTGGTCTATGCCCCCCGGGATGCCCTGGTGCGCTGGCGGATCTGGCGTCCGGAGCGTTCCCTGCAGCCGGCGCGCCCCTTCTGAGGCTGAGGGAAGGCCCTCAGCGCACCCCCAGCCATTTGTGGGTCTGCAGACTCAGGCGCCAGAGCGGGTGGGCGATCACGTGCTCGATCGCCAACTGCCGGCCCTGCTCCGCTGGCCAGCACGGCTGAAGCAGCAGCAGCGGCCCTGGCCCTGAGCGTTGGCTGGCGGCTTCAGCCATCGCTTCGGCGAAGACGAGATCCTCCGGCCCTTCCACCACCACCTTCAGCTCCTGGCAGGCGCTCAGCAGTTCGCTGGTCGGGGGCCGATGGCGTTTGGGGGAGAGGGTGATCCAGTCGAAGCGGCCGCTGAGGGGATCGACACCGCTGGTTTCCAGGTGCAACGGCACCGGCCCGCCGCCGGCCCGTCGTGGCAGCTGCACCGTCTGCAGGGCCTGGCAGAGGGGGCCCAGGTCGTGGTGGAGCGGTTCACCGCCGGTGATCACCACGAAGCCGGCGCCCTCGGCCACCGCCTCCGCCACCCGGTCGGTGAGCGTGCTGATCGGCTGCTGCGGATGGGCCGACTGCGGCCAGGACTGGCGGGTGTCGCACCAGGAGCAGCCCACCCGGCAGCCGGCGAGGCGCAGGAAGACGGCGCTGCGGCCGGCATGGGCGCCTTCCCCCTGGATCGAGTGGAAGCTTTCGACCAGGGGCAGGCTGGCGCTGGCTGATACCGGGGGGCTCAGGGGTGGCAGGACCGTCTTGCTGCATCATCCCTGCTGATCGCCACCATTGATGGCCAGGCACGGGTGAAATCAGGGCGATCTGCCTAGGGTCGGGGTTGCTTGCTGCACTGCCCTGTGGCTGATGAGCCCGTCGCGGATCCGTTGCCCCTGACGCCCGAGCTGGTGCGGCGCCTGGCCCGTTTCCGCCTGTTGGGGCCCTACCTGCGCCAGCAGTTGCTGGCGGAACTGGTGGAGGGGTTGGTGCTGCCGGCTGAGGAGCTGCAGCAGGCCGTTGATGTCTTTCTCCAGTCCCAGGGGGTCGACAGTCCGACAGCCCTGGCCAACCTGCTGGCGATGAATCTGCTCACCGAAGCGGATCTGAAGGTGCAGCTCAGTCAGCCGCTGTTGCTGCGCCAGATCATCGATCGCGATTACCTGCCCAAGGCCGAAGCCCGTTTTCTGGAGCGCAAGGCCCAGCTCGATCGCGTCGTTTACAGCCTGCTGCGCCTCGGCGATCCCGGCCTGGCCCGGGAGCTGTATCTGCAGATCGCGGAGGGGGAGTCGGATTTCGCCGAGCTGGCCGCTGCCCATGCCGAGGGTCCGGAGCGGGCCACCCGCGGCGTCGTCGGTCCGGTGCCGTTGCTGCAGGCCCATCCCCGCCTGGCGGAGCGGTTGCGCACGGCCGCCCCCGGTGAGCTGATGGAGCCGTTTCAGATCGAGTCCTGGTGGCTGGTGGTGCGGTTGGAGAGCTACAGCCCGGCCACCCTTGATGCCTCCACCCTGGAGCAGATGGCCCGCGAATTGTTCGAAGACTGGCTGGATCAGGAGGTGCAGCGGCGGGCCCAGGTGCTGGGTCGCCAGTACGGGTTGGTGGCCGCTCCAGCGGAGAGCGCGGCCGTCCCCGGCCAGGCCCAGGATGTGTCGGCGGTGTTTCGGCCATGACCCAGGCGATCAGTCCCGAAGTGCTGCGGCAGCATCCAGCCCTGCAGACCCTGTCGCCGGCGGCCCTGGCCAGGGCGCTGGAGCGGGGCCAGCGGCGTCAGTTCCGCATCGGTCAGCCCCTGAGCACCGCCAAGGTGATCCCAAGCGAGATCCTGGTGCTGCTCTCGGGTCAGGCCCGGGTGCTGATCCAGGACCGCAGCCGCACCGTCACGCTCGAGAAGATCGGCGCCGGGGCCTGGGTCGGTCTGGCGTCCCTGCTCAGGGCGGCCCCCTGTGAGGAGGTGGCCGCCGCCACGGAGGTCTCGGCTCTGGCCTTGCCGGATGCCCTGATCCTGGAGTGGCTCGCCGCTGAACCGGGCTTTCGGCGCTGGTGTGCCACCCATCTCTGGAGTGCGGAGCTGGCGGCGCTGCTGGCGCCCTGGCTGGAGCAGCTGGCCCAGGTGTCGCAGGGGTTGCGGCTGCTGACCCAGCAGGCCCTGCCGCAGGCCCGTCTGATTGAAGCCACGGCGGCTGCCCTGGCGGCGGTGCGACCCGAGGAGCGGCTGCTGGCCGCCAGCAACAACCTCACCGATGCGGCCCTCGGCACCCTGCTGGATGCCGATGCCGGCCTGCCGTCGGTGCAGGGGCCGCTGCCGCCGCGGTTGCTGGTGCTGCCGCTGGAGCTGGCGCCGGAGGAGGTGGTCGAACCCGATGCCGCCCTGGCCCTGGCGGCCCTGGTCCCGGTTGGGGCCGGTGAACCTGCGTTGGAGGGGGGTGTGCCTCTGGCCACTGATCTCGATCTTGGCGCTCGTGATCGCCCCTCGTTCAGGTTGATCCGCGCCGATGGGCCGATGGAGGTGGTGCTGGCCTGTTTCCAGATGCTGTCGGCGGAGCTGAAGCTGCCGTTCCGGCGGGATGCGATCGAGAAGATCCTGCGGGATGCCCTGCGGCGCGGCCAGACCCCGGATCTGCAGCTCTGCGGCAATCTCGGCGCCATGCTTGGCCTGCATGTGAGCGGCGTCAAGGTGCCGGCGGCGATGGGCACCCGCCTGCAGACCCCGGCGCTGGTGCCCTGGCAGGGCGGCTTCGCCCTGGTGCAGCGCAGCCATGCCCGCGGCCTGGTGCTCGCCTCCCCCCGCGATGGCTGGGTGGAGCTCAATCCCGATCAGATCGCCGAGCAGTACCCGGAGGGCATCGAATTGCTGCTGCTGGAACGCAGCAACAGCACGCCGGAGCAACGGTTCGGATTCGCCTGGTTCTGGCCGGCGCTGCGGCGTCATCGCAGCGTGCTGCTGCAGGTGCTGCTGGCTTCGTTCGTGGTCCAGCTCTTCGGCCTGGCCAATCCGCTGCTGATCCAGGTGATCATCGACAAGGTGATCAGTCAGCGCAGCCTTGACACCCTGCAGGTGCTGGGGGTGGCCCTGGTGGTGGTGACCCTGATGGAGGGGGTGCTGGGCTCGCTGCGCACCTTCCTGTTCACCGAGGCCACCAACCGGATCGACCTGCGCCTGGGCGCCGAGGTGATTGATCACCTGCTGCGGCTGCCGCTCAGTTATTTCGATCGCCGGCCGGTTGGTGAACTCGGCAGCCGCATCGCCGAGCTGGAGAAGATCCGCGGTTTTCTCACCGGCCAGGCCCTCACCACCCTGCTCGATACGGCGTTTTCCGTGATCTACATCATCGTGATGGTGGTCTATAGCTGGCTGCTCACCTTGATCGCCCTGATCGTGCTGCCGATCCAGGTCGGTCTGACCGTGCTCGGGGCGCCCCTGTTCCGGCGTCAGTACCGCGATGCCGCCCAGGAGAACGCCCGCACCCAGAGCCATCTGGTGGAGGTGCTCACCGGCATCCAGACCGTGAAGGCCCAGAACGTGGAGAT
>JBEDHF010000139.1:0-7637 GCA_041174245.1 Cyanobacteriota bacterium | reverse complement strand
CTGCATCAGCACCGCCAGGGGGCACCACGGTGTTGGCCTGCACCTGGTGGTCGTACTGGCGGTACACCCAGCGCTTGGAGGCGATGGTGGGGTCATCGAGCAGCTGCAGCAGGGCCTCGTTCCAGCTGGTGGGCTGGCCGGCGCGGGAGCCGGCAGCCGGGGTGATGCCGTGGCTGGCGGCCGGGGGCAGCTCAGCCTCGCTCCAACGCCAATGGACCTGAATCTCGGCCGGAGGCTCACTAATCAAGGTGTGGCGGTTGATCGGGGTGTCGTCGGCCAGGGCGCTGGCGGGCACCTCCGCCGCCACCGCGCCGTTCTGAAGCACGCGCACGATGTTGTCCTCAAGCACGCGGCCCACCACGGCCGCCTGCAGGCCCCAGCGGGTGAAGCTCTGCATCAGGGCCTGCTCCCGGCCAGGTTTGACCACGAACAGCATCCGCTCCTGGGATTCGCTGAGCAGGAACTCGTAGGGGGTCATGCCCGCCTCACGGGCGGGGACGCGATCCAGATCGAGCTCGATGCCCAGGCCCCCCTTGGCGGCCATCTCCGAGCAGCTGCAGGTGAGGCCGGCGGCGCCCATGTCCTGGGCCGCCACCACATCGCCGGTCTGGAAGGCCTCCAGGCAGGCCTCGATCAGCCCCTTTTCGAGGAAGGGATCACCCACCTGCACGGCCGGACGATCGTCGAGGGAGGCCTCGGTGAGCTCAGCGGAGGCGAAGCTGGCGCCGCCCATGCCATCGCGGCCGGTGGTGCTGCCCACGTAAACCACGGGATAGCCCACGCCCTCAGCGCCGGAACAGACGATGTCCTCGGTTTCCATCAGGCCGAGGGCCATGGCATTGACCAAGGGGTTGCCGGAGTAGCTGGCATCGAAGGCCACCTCACCACCGACGGTGGGGACACCGACGCAGTTGCCGTAATGGGCGATGCCGGCGACCACGCCTTCCATCAGGCCGACATTGCGCTCATCCTCCAGGGGGCCGAAGCGCAGGGCATTGAGCAGGGCGATCGGCCGGGCGCCCATCGTGAAGATGTCGCGCAGGATGCCACCAACGCCGGTGGCTGCCCCCTGGAACGGCTCCACGGCCGACGGGTGGTTGTGGCTCTCAATCTTGAAGGCGAGGCGCTGCCCCTCACCGAGATCGACCACACCGGCGTTCTCACCAGGACCGACCAGGATGCGGGGGCCGGTGGTGGGGAAGCCCTGCAACAGCGGCCGCGAATTGCGGTAGCAGCAGTGCTCCGACCACATCACCCCAAACATGCCAAGCTCGGCCCGGTTCGGAGCGCGGCCGAGACGACGGCAGATCTCGTCGTAATCCGCCTGGGAGAGATTTTCCTTTTTGAGGGCCTCGGGCACCGAGTACTCAGGGGAAGCAACCACAGCCGGCAGGCAACACCTTTCCAGTGTGGCTGAGGGGGGTTCCCCCCTCCCTGACGTCAGATCCAGGGGTCCTCGGAATCGCTGGCCTCGCCTTGTTCAGATCGCGGTGACGAACGCTCTCGGCGCCAGGCACGCGGCA
Source organism: Cyanobacteriota bacterium (assembly GCA_041174245.1). Lineage (GTDB taxonomy): Bacteria > Cyanobacteriota > Cyanobacteriia > PCC-6307 > Cyanobiaceae > CAIXOZ01. Next base: position 6,114 of record JBEDHF010000139.1, on the reverse strand, counting down.
AACGCTCCTGATCGGCATCAGCCCCATCACCCCAGGGCTGAGCGTCGAAACGATCCTCCAGCGGCCCGTTCCGGTCGATGGGGTCATCGTCCTGCCAATCGTCGAACAAGGGGTCTTCGCTGGACGACGGGCGCGCGTCGGAGCGACGCTGCGGCCGGGACGGCTCCTGATCCCAGGGTGATTCCTCCAGCCAGCCCTCGAGCCGGCCCTCCATCTGTTCGCCGACCTGCTGGAACTGATCGCGCCAACGACCGGTCTCCTGATCGAACTGCTCCCGCCAACGCCGCGACCGCCGCAGAAATTCCTGTCGGACACTGGCCCGCGCCAGGGGCAGATCATCCAGCTCATCCAGGGCCGTGCGCACCTGCCCCGGTTCCTGATCAAGAATCCGATCCGGCGTCAATCGCCAGCGGCTGCTGCCGGGTAGACGGGGGTCACTGCGGGAGACCAGGTAATGGCTGATGCGACCGCTGCGCAGCTCGACAGCGGCATCCGCAAGATGGCCAAGCCGCTGACCATGGCGACCGATCAAGGCGGCCTCCATCAGGGTGGGCAGGCGTTCGATCGTTTCGGAATCGGTGATCGCGCCATCACCGCGGACCAGAACCTCCAGATCGGTGAGCCCAACGAGCTGATCCAACCGCCAGGCCAGCCGCTGGGACCCGAAGGACGAGGGCCGTGAGATCCAGCCCAGGAGACGATGCACCGGCGGATGCATCCAGGCCAGGCAGCCAGGTCCGTGGTCTTCGCCCTGATCACAGCGAACGCGACAACGCAGGAGGTCGCTCAGCAGCAGTTGGTCCGGCAGGGCCAAGGGAAGGCTCAGTTACGGATCTGAACGGGCATCACCAGATAGGTGAAGGAGGGATCGATGGCCTCGGCCTCACGGTCATAAGGCGCCAGCACCACCGGCGTGGTGGCCGAATTGGCCTGGAGAATCACCGTATCGGCTGCCAACGCTTTCAGTCCCTCAAGCACGTAGCGGACGTTGAAGGCGATCTGCAGATCGTCACCGTCCAGCCGCAGGGCGGGCAGGGTCTCCTGGCCTCGGCCGACATCCTGAACATCGGCCTGGATCAGCAGCCGCCCCTCACGGCTCTCACTCTGGATGCGGACGACGTTGTTGTGCTGATCAGCAAGCACCGCCACCCGTTCGAGAGCGGACAGCAGAGCACGACGGTCGACCACCAGGCTGCGACTGAAGCTGGCCGGAACCAACTGGCGGTAGTTGGGGTAGGTGCCTTCGAGGCTGGGGCTGGTGAGCACCTCATTGGCGCACTGGAACACCACCTGGCCCCGTTCGCAGAACAGGCTCACCGGTTCGCTGGACTGACGGCCGGAGAGCAGACGCTCCAGCTCACGCAGGGAACGGGCCGGCACAGTCACCGCAAAGGCCTCAGCGGCCTGGGAAGGCTCAAGGCTGTCTGTTGCCGAATCGGGTGCCACCGCACCGCGGTTGGAGAGGGTCAGCACCGCCAGGCGATGGCCATCGGTGGCGGCGCATTCGAGGCCCTGGCCATCGAGCGCCAGATGAACGCCCGTGAGCAGCTGCTTGGATTCATCGCCGCTGCTGGCAAACAGGGTGCCGCGCAGACCCTTGACCAGGGCATCGACGCCCAGCTCAATCGGAGCACCATCCTGTTTGAGCGGCAGATCCGGAAAATCATCGGCTGGCATGCCGCGCATCTGGTAACTGCCCGAGGCGCTGACCAGTTCCACCTGCTCCTGCTCAGCCGGGCAGATCAGGGTGATCGGTGAATCACTGGACAACCTGGAGACGATCTCCCCGAACAGACGTGCGGGCAACGTGATCGCACCGCTGGTTTCCACCTGGGCACTGATCGAAGTCTGGATGCCGAGGCTGAGGTCAAAACCGGTGAGGCTGAGTCGCCCCGTCACGGCATCGGCCTGGAGCAGGACGTTGGCCAGCACCGGATGGGTGGGGCGTCCAGCCACGGCTCGGCTCACCAGCTGAAGGCTGGCGCTCAGTTCGGTCTGGGAGCAAACCAGCTTCATGGTCGGCGACTCCGAAAGGAGGAGGGCTGCAATGACCTACCACGGTTCCACACCGCGTTCCGATCCGCAACAACCCAGAGCCGGACCCCAGGCCCGTTTCCCCCAACCGGCTTCTCTGTGTTCTTCAAGAGGTTGAAACCAGAAGAGAAGAAAAAACCGTCGTAGTAGGCCCTGGGGAAGCTGGGGGAATCAAGCCAGTGTCCAGTGCACACCTGGATTTGTCTTTGCACAGGCCTGGGGAAAGGATCGGCGAATCGGAGCGCCTATCGCCGTTTTCCACCCTTTCCAGGCCCTGGGGAAAACGACCGCCGTGTTGGTCGCTGTGTTTTCCCCAGTCTTTCCGGCTCTGGAGTCAGCGTTTTGCTGGCCTCCTCCTCAGACGGTTTGTTGAGCGGTGTGACGCCGGTTTCACTGCCACGCCGCTCTGGCATCAAAAAAGGCCTCCCCTGATGGGGAGGCCAGAAGGGGCTCATCACGGCAGTCTGGGGCCGACGAGCGTCGTTGGTTCAGATCAACCCGGTTCAGAAGCCCATCACCTTTGCCACCGTGGCGGTGTCCGGATCGAGCCCGGTATGGAAGCGTGAATCGTTGTGTTCGATCGCTGTTGTCGGATCCTTGAGGCCATTGCCCGTGAGCACGCAGACCACGGTGGCGCCCTGGGGCACCTCGTCACGCCGCTTGATCAGGCCTGCCACCGAGGCGGCGCTCGCCGGTTCACAGAACACGCCCTCGCCACTCCCCAGCAGCTTGTAGGCCTCGATGATCTCGGCGTCGGTCACCGCCATGAAACCGCCCTGGCTCTCGTTGCGGGCTCGCAGGGCGTTCTCCTTGTTCACCGGATTGCCGATCCGGATCGCCGTGGCGATCGTGTCCGGGTTCTCCACGGTGTTGCCGAGCACCAGCGGTGCCGCACCCGCCGCCTGGAAGCCCATCATCCGTGGCAGCTTGCGGCTGTGGCCAGCCCGTTGGTACTCGTTGAAGCCCATCCAGTAGGCGCTGATGTTGCCGGCATTGCCGACCGGAATACAGAGCCAGTCGGGGGCATCGCCCAGGGCATCAACCACCTCAAAGGCGGCGGTTTTCTGACCCTGCAGCCGGTAGGGGTTCACCGAATTCACCAGGGTGATCGGGTACTGGTTGGCCACCTCCTGCACAATCGCCAGGGCCCGGTCGAAGTTGCCCTTCACGGCCAGCACTTCCGCTCCGTAGAGCAGGGCCTGGGCGAGCTTGCCCTGGGCCACGTAGCCATCGGGGATCAGCACAAAGGCCCGCATGCCCCCCCGGCGGGCATAGGCGGCAGCGGCAGCGGAGGTGTTGCCGGTGCTGGCGCAGATCACGGCTTCGGAGCCCGCTTCCTTGGCCTTGGAAATGGCCATGGTCATGCCCCGGTCCTTGAAGGATCCGGTGGGGTTGAGGCCGTCGTATTTGAGGTAGACCTTGACGCCACGGCCGATGCGTTCGGCGATCACCGGCGCCGGGATCAAGGGGGTGGCCCCCTCGCGCAGGGTGATCACCGGCGTCTTGTCGCTCACCGGCAGCCAGCGGCGATAGGCCTCGATCAGCCCCGGCCAGTCCTGCATCGTCGGCCGTTTGCCGCCCAGACGCCGGAGAGAACGGAGCAGTGGCACGGCGTTGGGGCAGTCAGGCAGGGTCGAATCTACGGCGCCGACTCAGGAGGGGCCTTTTCCGGCTGCAGGGCGCAGTCCATCCAGGGGGGATTCGGAGAAGAAGCGCACCAGGTCCCCGATGGATCGGGTTCTGCTCATCACCAGCATCAGAGCCGGCAGATTCACTTCCATCTCGGCGGTGGGGTAGGCCTTCAGGAAGCTGACCGCATTGATCGACCCCTTGCCCTCGGCCAGGGCATCGATCACCGCCGAGCGCAGGGCAACAACGCCGACATCGCCTGCTTTGAGCGGATAGATGATCGTGGCCACCCGTTGCAGCACGGCCTCACCGATGCGGGTACCCATCAGCCGACTGACCAGCACCACCGGCAGGCTCACCGACTGGTTCAGCATCCTGGCCACCTCCTTCGGCTCCTGCTTGCCGAGTTTCAGGGCTGTGGCCAGCACACCGCGCGCCTCACCGGTGCGGGCCAGATGGTCGAGATCGGCAACGGCGATCGAACGCTCAAAGGCTCCGGTGACAATCACCACGTTCTCTGCCGCTCTGGCACCGCCACCGCTCAGGCTGATGAGGCCAGCGCCCAGCGCCAGCGCCAGCAGTCTCTGGGGAAGGCGTCGCTGAATTCGCTGCTGACGACGCATGCGCTGGCTCAGACAGAGACAGGGCAACCATAGAAGCGATCGAGTGCTCTGAGATCGCAACGGTCACGCCGGCATGGCTCAGGATCCGGCGTAGGCGATGGAGCTGCCCTCGGTGGTGTTGGTGCGCAGCCAGGCGTCGTCCGTGGAGCCGGGGCCTTCCTGGCCCACCAGAACATCGCGCAACAACCGCACAACGCTGCGTTCCGCCAGCCCTCTGGCCATCGTCAGGCCCATGCGCCGCACTTCCGGTTGGCCCAGAACGCGGGGCAGCCGATCGATCAACAGCTGGGCGTCGAAGCCTGGCAGTGATTGCAGGATGCGGATCAGTTGCCGCATCAGGCTCAAATCGAGCATTGGATCGCTGCCGATCGGCAACTGTCGATCGCGTAGTCCCGGCGGCTGCAGCCGTTTCGGCAAGCGCTGGCTCAGTCGTACCGCTGTCTGCCAGCTGATCGCATCGACGCGATCGATCAGGGCCTGCACCAGCTGATCGCGTAGCAGGCCCGCTTTCGGGGAGAAGAGAAAGTCGAGCACTTGATCCAGCAGCCCTTCCAGATCGAGCTGGGCGCTGAGCGCTGCGCTGCCGATCAGATTCTCCAGCCGCTGCCAGCGGAAAATTTCGCCATCAAAGAGCATTTCCTTCAGGCTTTCGCGCAGGGAAGGATCGGGATCTTCCATCAGGCGCCGGGCGAAATAGGGATAGGCAGCACCCAGAATCTTGAATTCAGGATCAACGCTCAGTGCGATTCCCTCCAGGGTGACGAGCGAGCGGATGATCAGGGCGTAGTAGGGAGGTACCCGGAAGGGGAATTTGTACATCACTCCCGAGAGATCATCGGTGACAAGCTTGAAGTCGAGCCGGCTGACTCCCATTTCCATCGCCTGGCCAAACACCCCTTCAAAGGCGGGAACAATCGGCTCGAGATCCACGTCTTCCGTCAGGAAGCCAAGGCTGACGAAGTCCCTTGAAAGCGCTGCGAAGTTGCGGTTCACCAGATGCACAACTGCCCGGATCAGTCCGGTTCTTGATTCGCGGCTCACCTCGCTCATCATCCCGAAATCGAGGTAGGCCAGTCGGCCATCAGGCAGGGCCAGAAGGTTGCCGGGATGGGGATCGGCATGAAAGAAGCCATGCTCGAGCAGTTGTTGCAGGCTGCAGTTCACGCCGACCTGAACCATGTCGTCTGGATCGATTCCAAGCTCTTTGACGGCTTCCAGATTGGTGAGCTTCACGCCATCGATCCATTCCATCGTCAGCACCCGACGACTGGTGGCGTGGTGGTGAATCGCCGGCACGGCAATGCGGGGGTTATGGCTGTGCAGTGCTGCAAAGCGTTCGGCATTGGCCGCTTCATTGCAATAATCCATCTCTTCGAAGACCCGTCGCCCCAGTTCGTCGATCAGGGCCACGAGATCGGAGCGGATCAGGCCGACATTGCGGTTGAGCCAGGCTGCGATGTTGCGGACAATGTAGAGATCGAGCGTGATCTGCTCCCGCAGGCCGGGGCGTTGCACTTTCACAGCCACCCGTTCACCGCTGAGCAGGGTGCCGCGATGCACCTGCCCCAGCGAGGCGGCTGAAATCGGTTCGCGGTCCAGGTCGGCATAGATCGCCTCCACCGGCTGGCCCAGGTCCTCCTCGATGCAGGCCATGGCCAGGGCGCTGTCGAATCCGGGCAGTTGATCCTGCAGGCCGGCCAGTTCCTCCAGCAGCAACGGCGGCACGATGTCGGGCCGGGTGGAGAGGGCCTGACCCGCTTTGATGAAGGCCGGTCCGAGATCGGCCAGCAGTTCGGCGCATTCCCGGGCCCGACGCCGGGCCTGATCG
>JBEDHF010000138.1:0-2856 GCA_041174245.1 Cyanobacteriota bacterium | reverse complement strand
ATGCAGGCCTTGATTGATGCTGTTGTCATCGCCGCCGCTCTCTGGGGTGCTTCAGCCGCCCGGACCTTCAGCCAGGAGCTGGCGGCCGCGGCGCAGCCACTCCTGGGCGCCGATCACCAGCCCCAGACTGCCCAGCAGGGCGAAGCAGAACCCAAGCCCCTTGGCCTCGGTGAGCAGGGCGGCGCCCAGCCCACTCAGGCCACCACCGCCCAGAAAGGCGATCTGGCCCAGTCCGGCCATCCGCCCCCGCAGCACCTGCGGGGCCTGCACCTGAATGATCAGGTTGGTGCCCGAGAGCAGGCAGGCGGTGCCGGCGCCAATCAGGTAGGCCATCGCCAGCCCCCACAGCCGCAGACCGTTGCTGCTGCTGCCCGCCTGGAGGCAGAGCACCAGGCCGATCTGGGCCAGCGAGGTGATCACGGTGCTGGCCCCCAGGAGCAGACCGGGCCGCCGGGCCAGCTCCCGGGCCCGCCGTTGCAGCACCATGCCGCCGCTGATGCTGCCGGCGGCGATCACGCTGGTGAACAGGCCCAGATCCTGGGGGGAGGGGCCAACCAGCTGCTTGGCCATCAACGGCGCCAGGCCGGGATGGAAGAAGCCCACCAGGCAGGCCAGGCCGGTGAACCCGAGCACATGGCGCAGGTCGGGGCCGCAGTCGCGCCAGGCGGTGCCGAGGCTGCCGGAGCGACCGGGACCACTGCGCTGCTCGGCGCTGCGACGGGGGGCCATCAGCCAGAGCAGGCTGGCGATCGGCAACAGGTAGGTGGCGGCATCGAGGCTCAGGGCCAGGGTCGGGCCGGTGCAGGCCAGCAGCAGGCCGCCCAGGGGTGGTCCAACGAGCTTGCCGACGTTGAACACCACCGAAAAGCTGGTCAGGTAAGGCCCCAGTTGTTCCGGCTGGTCCACCAGCAGGGCCACGTACTTGTTGCGGGCCGTGAGCTCATAGGCACTGGCGATGCCGATGCCGAGGGTGCTGAGCAGCAGCAACCCCACCTGGAGGCTGCCGCCGCTGATCGGAATGGCGATCGCTCCGAGCACGGCCGCGGCGAACAGGGCCCACTGGGCCCGGATCAGCAGCCGCTCACTGCCGAGGCGATCGGCCAGCACCCCGGCCGGCCCGCTGACCACCAGGGTCGGCAGGGTGAGCAGGGCGAAGTGCAGCGCCAGCAGCAGCGGGCTGCCGGCCCCATCCATCAGCAGCCAGCCCTTGGCGGTGAGGCCGGCGAAGGAGCCGGCGGTGCTCACACCAGAGGCCACCAGGAAGGTGGTGCGCTGATGGGCGCGCAGGCGCAGGCGCAGCTGGGCCAGGCTGGCGAGCAGCCGCTGGCTTGGCCCCGAGCCTGGCTGGGGCCGCCCGGGAGCCCGGCTCAGGTTCCGGTCGGCTTCGGTGCGGTGGCGGTTGCCATCAACCGGGCTCAAGAGTCCGACCGGCGGGCGGCGAGGGCGTCGCCCACCATCGCTTTGGCTCCCACCACTTCGCCGATCAGGTCGTAGGTATCGGCGGCGGTGATCCGCACCGGCACCATCGTGCCCGGCGCCGCGCAGAGGCCGCGCTCACCGGGCAGCACGCGCACCTCGCCATCCACCTCCGGCGCGAAGCGGGCGCAGCGGCCGATCATCTCGCCGCTGCCGGGGTTCTCCTGCTCGATCAGCACATCGACGATCCGGCCCACCCAGGCGGCATTGCGCTCGGCGGCGATCGGTTGCTGCAGTGCCATCAAACGGTCCTTGCGCGCCTGGGCCACCTCGGCCGGCACCTGATCGGGCAGGTCGGCCGCCGGGGTGCCCTCCTCCGGTGAGAAGGTGAACACGCCCACATGATCGAAGCGCTGCTCGGCCACGAAATCGAGCAGGTGCTGGAAGTGCTCCTCGGTTTCGCCCGGAAAGCCAACGATGAAGGTGGTGCGCAGCACCGCATCCGGCAGCTGCTCACGGATGCGCCGCAGCACGCCGCCGGTGACATCGGCCTGCCAGGGGCGGTTCATCGCCCGCAGTACCTCGGGGTGGCTGTGCTGCAGCGGCAGATCCAGGTAGGGCAGCACGTTCGGCACCTCGCGGTAGGCCGCCAGCACCGCCTCCGTGAGGCCGGTGGGGTAGGCGTAGTGCACCCGCACCCAGGGGATCTCCACCTCGCCCAGGGCCCGCAGCAGTTCGGCCAGCTGGGGTTTGCCGGCCAGATCGAGGCCGTAGTTGGTGGTGATCTGGCTGATCAGCACCAGCTCCTGCACCCCCTGGGCCGCCAGCTGTTTCGCCTCGGCGACGATGCTCTCGATCGTGCGGGAGCGCTGATCGCCGCGCAGGTGGGGAATGATGCAGAAGGCGCAGCGGTAGTCGCAGCCCTCGGCCACCTTCAGGTAGGCGATCGCCTCACTGGTGGTGCGGTAGCGGGGCAGGTGCTCATCGGCCACGAAGGTGGGGTTGGCGCTCACCTGGTTCACCCGTTCGCCCGCTTCGACCCGCTCCAGCACGCTGACGATGTGCTGGTAATCGCCCGTGCCCACGATCGCCTTCGCCTCCGGCAGGCTTTCGAGCAGCTCCTCCTGGAAATGCTGGGCCAGGCAGCCGGCAATGATCAGCTCCTTGCCCTGTTCGGCCAGTTCCACCAGGGTCCGCACCGATTCCTCGCGGGCGTCCTGGATGAAGCTGCAGGTGTTGACCACCACCACCTGGGCGTCGCTTTCATCGGCGCTGACGCCGTAACCGGCCTGAGCCAGCAGACCGAGCATGTGCTCGGTGTCCACCCGGTTCTTCTCGCAGCCGAGGTGGGCAAAGGCCACGGTGGCCCTGGGGCCGGCCTGGGGGCTCGTCATGGGTTGGGGGCGCCCTTTTTGTTCACCCTACCGAGAGGTCCGGCCC
>JBEDHF010000137.1:0-20229 GCA_041174245.1 Cyanobacteriota bacterium | reverse complement strand
GCACGAAGCCCATGTGGCTGATCGAGCTGTAGGCGATCTTGCGTTTGAGATTGCGCTGGGCGAAGGAGGTGAGCGCCGCATAGATGATGTTGACCACGCCGAGCACCACCAGCAGCGGCGCGAATTGCACGTGCGCTTCCGGTAGCAGCTGCACGTTGAAGCGCAGCAGCGCGTAGCCGCCCATCTTCAAGAGAATGCCCGCCAGCAGCATGTGCACCGGCGCCGTGGCTTCGCCGTGGGCATCGGGAAGCCAGGTGTGCAGAGGCACGATCGGCAGTTTGACGCCGAAGGCGATCAGCAGGCCCGCATAACAGAGCACCTGGAAGCCGGTGCTCAGATCCTTGGCCGCCAGGGTGGTGTATTCGAAGCTGGGGCTGCCGCCACCGGCGAAACCCATCGCCAGGGCCACCACCAGGATGAACAGGGAGCTGCCGGCGGTGTAGAGGATGAATTTGGTGGCCGCATATTGGCGTTTCTTGCCGCCCCAGATCGCCAGCAGCAGATACACCGGCAGCAGTTCAAGTTCCCAGGCGAGGAAGAAGAGCAGCATGTCCTGGACCGCGAAGACGGCGATCTGGCCGCCATCCATCGCCAGCAGCAGGAAATAGAACAGTCGCGGTTTGAAGGTCACCGGCCAGGCCGCCAGGGCTGCCAGGGAGGTGATGAAACTGGTGAGCAGGATCAACGGCATCGAGAGGCCGTCGGCACCGACCGACCAGGCCAGGCCCAGATCGGGAAGCCAGCTGACGTGATCGACCAGCTGCAGGCCCTCAACCGAGGGGTCGTAGCCATTCAGGTAGGCCGCGACGGTGATCAGGAAGGTGATCAGCGAGACCACCAGCGCGTACCAGCGCACCTGCTTGCCTTCGCCGCGATCGGGCACGAAGGGAATCAGCAGCGACGCCGCAATCGGCACCAGGATCGCCAGGCTCAGCCAGGGGATGTGGGCTTCGCTGCCGCCCACCTGAGCCTGGGCCAGGGCCAGGAGCCGCCCCCCAGCCACCGCAACATCGAAGAACACAGGAGGGCCTTGGAGTCTGGGGGCAGTTTAGAAATGCCTTTCTGGTTCGGTCCCAGCAATACGGGATACAACACAGAGCGATGGTCAGGCAGCCCTGGCCGAGGTCTCCCCGGCGCCAGGGTCGGTTCTGGTCAGGGTCGCTCCGGGGCAGCACAGGACCGTGGCAGCACAGGTCCGGGGCAGCACCGGTTTTTGTCAGCACCGCTCCTTGTCATCGCAGGTCCATATCAGCCCCGGTCCCTGTCAGCGCCGGTGCTCCGGTCGGGGACGGCTGCGTGGGGAGTGGAGTCGGGAGCTGTTCTGGGCTTCGGTGGGATTGAGGTGGCAACGTTGACGCCGGGCCTGCGCCGGTTGTTGGTGTCACTCCGGCAGGGGCCTGCTGGCGGTCCCGCCTCACAAGCGTGAGTGGGCAACGACCGGCGCTGGTGGGGCTGGTCTGCGCAGGTGGGGCAGGTCGGCGCTGGTGGGGAAAGTCTTCGCCGCGGGTTGGCTAGCCCTAGCCAAGTTTCGCCGCACACGTCTCCTGGTCCTGGTCCTGGCTCAGGTCCTGGCGCTGGCCCAGGCCCAGGCCCAAGCTCAGGTCATGGCGCTGGCCCTGGCTTGGGCCCCGGCCCCGGCCCCGGTCGCGGACTCGCCCAGGTGCTGGCCCTGTCTGGGTCTCGGACTCGCCCGGTCGCGGTCTTGGCGCGGGTGAGCGCTCGGGCTGGGCGGGAGTGTGTGATCGGCGGGTGCTGGCTGCATGCAGCCAAGGAATCAGCCTTCGACCGTCGTCGCCATCGAGGTGGCGCAGCTGGCCGATCCCACGCCCGAGGGCTCCCTGTTGCGAGCTGGTGAAGTGAGAGGGCTTGGTGCGGCGAGTTTCTGAAGCGAAAGGGCCTGGTGCTGCCAGTTGCTGAAGCGAAAGGGCGCGACGCCGTCAGGTTTGGTAGGCCAGAGGGCGCTGTGCCCCGCGTTCCATCTGGCAGCCGAGGCCGCTGTGCCCCGCGCTTGATTCCCCAGCCGAGGGCGCAGTGTTATCAGAACGATCCCGCCTCACAAGCGTGAGCTGGCGACGACCGGCGCAGGTGGGGAAAGTCTGCGCAGGTGAGGAAAGTCTGCGCAGGTGGGGCAGGTCTGCGCAGGTGGGAAAGTTTGCGCCGCAGGTTGGCCAGCCCTACCCAAGTTTCGCCGCACACGTCTCCTGGCCTCGTGCCGGCCAAGGCCATCACGGGCCTGACGAACCGGAACATCAGCCGCGAGGTGGCCGGGGGCAAGGGGAATCCTGCAGGGCCTGGCCAGGAGCGGCCTGGCAGTCCGGCGGACCATCCGGGCAGTCCGACGGACCATCCCGACGGACCACCTGGCCCCGCGCTCACACGCTGCGCGTCAGCCCAGCACCCCGAACAGGGCCACCAGGGCGATCACGCCGCCGAACACGATCAGGGCATAGAACTGGGCCCGGCCTGTTTCGAAGTACTTGAGGCCTTCGCCGCTGCCGAGGGTCACCAGGCCGGTGAGGTTGACAACCCCATCCACGACCTTGGAGTCGACTTCCAGCACGGAGCGGGCCAGTTTGCGGCTGCCCTGCACAAACAGCTTCTCGTTGATGGCATCGAGGTACCACTTGTTGGCGAGGAAAGCATTGAGCGCCGGCAGACGGCCGGCCACAGCCGTTCCCAGATCAAGCCGTCGCAGGGCATAGGCGAGCACGGCGATGCTGATCCCCAGCACCGAGATCGCCACCGAGGCGCCGGCCAGGGGCAGGAACTCGCTCCAGCTGAAGTGGTGCGCCATCTTGGCCGCCTCGCTGGGATCGATCAGGCGGGCAAAGCGGCTGTTCCAGGGCATGCCCAACAGGCCGATCAGCACCGAGGGCACGGCCAGCACCAGCAGCGGCAGGGTCATCGGCCAGGCCGATTCGTGGGGATGGCTGGCGTGGTGATGGCCGTGGTCGTCCTCGCTCGCGCTCTTGCCGGCTGCTGCCAGCAGCTTGGCCTGCAGCGCCTTGTCGGTGCCGCGGAAGCTGCCCTCGAAGGTGAGGAAGTAGAGCCGGAACATGTAGAAGGCTGTCAGGCCTGCGGTCACGAAGCCGGCCCCCCAGAGCACGGGGTAGCTGGCGAAGGCCTGGCCGAGGATCTCGTCCTTGCTCCAGAAGCCCGCCAGGGGCGGAATGCCACTGATGGCCACGCAACCGATGAAGAAGGTGGCTGAGGTCACCGGCATGAAGGAGCGCAGGCCGCCCATCAGGCGCATGTCCTGGGCGAGCACCGGTTCATGACCGACCACTTCCTCCATGGCGTGGATCACCGAGCCGGAGCCGAGGAAGAGCATCGCCTTGAAGAAGGCGTGGGTCACCAGATGGAACATGCCGGCGATCGGGGCACCGCAGCCCATGGCCAGCATCATGTAGCCCAGCTGGGAGACGGTGCTGTAGGCCAGGCCCTTCTTCAGGTCCATCTGGGTGAGGGCGATCGAGGCCCCCAGGAACAGGGTGATCGTGCCGATCACGGCGATCACGGTCTGCACCACTGGGAAGGCTTCGTAGACCGGCTGCAGCCGGGCCACCAGGAAGACACCGGCGGCCACCATCGTGGCCGCATGGATCAGGGCCGAGATCGGGGTCGGGCCCTCCATCGCATCCGGCAGCCAGACGTGGAGCGGGAACTGGGCCGACTTGGCCATCGGGCCCATGAACACCAGCAGGCAGAGCAGCACCGCCGCGCCATTGCTGAGGCTGCCCCCGGCCACGGCCTCACTGAGGCGGGCGCCGATCTCCTCGAAGCCGAAGCTGCCGGTGGCCCAGAACAGGCCGAGGATGCCGAGCAGCAGGCCGAAGTCGCCGACCCGGTTGACCACAAACGCTTTCTGGGCGGCGTGGGCGGCACCGTCCCGGTCGTACCAGAAGCCCACGAGCAGGTAGGAGCACATGCCCACCAGCTCCCAGAACACATAGATTTCGAGCAGATTCGGGCTGATGATCAAGCCCAGCATCGAGCTGCTGAACAGGGCCAGGTAGGTGAAAAAGCGCACATAGCCCTTGTCGTGGGCCATGTAGCCGTGGGAATAGACCATCACCAGCACGGCGATGGTGGTCACCAGCGACAGCATCACCGCCCCGAGGGCATCGATGCGGAAGCCCATCGGCAGATTGAAGCTGCCGGCGCTGGCCCAGTTGAACAGCACTTCCGTGGTGCCGGCACCCGCCAGCTGTTCCGCCAGCACGGCATAGCTGAGGACGGCAGCGGCGCCGACACAGCTGATCAGCAGCAGCGCCACCGGTTTTCGGAGCCGGTTGACGGTGCGGTTGAAGCTGAGCAGGCCCAGGCCGCTCAGACAGGCACCGATCAGGGGCAGCACCGGAATGAGCCAGGCGATCTCAGCGGCAGTGGGCATCCTGCTGGGGGTCTTCTGGCGACAACTCTAGGCAGCGTCCGGCCTTCTTCCTGAGCGCGTGCGGGTTTGCAGGGATTCGCCGGCCATCAGCCCAGGAGATGGGCCAGGCCGGTGCGGGCAAAGGCCGTGGCGCCAAGGCCGATGAAGCGGTGCGCCCACCAGAACACCCCGATCGCGATCGCGATCCCCAGTTGCGCCGGCCGCAGGAATTCGCTGAGCACCAGCCGCTGGCGGCCATCGAGCACAGCCACGAATGGGATCACCGAGGTGTTGGCCCGCAGCTCCTCGAAGGCCTCGCCGAAGCGCTGCTGCAGGCGCCTGTCGCCATTCCAGACCGCGAACAAATGGTGCCCGATCAGGCCGATGCAGGCCGCCACCATGAAGCTGCTGCCGATCCAGAGCAGGTGGGTGGCGCACCAGAGCACCTGACCCACAGCCTGGGGATGGCGGCTGACGCGGATGATCCCCTCGGCATAGAGCCGCACCTGTGGTTTCAGCACAGCCGGGATCTCCAGCAGGTTGTAGGTGGCGGGGTACAGGAACAGAAAGCTGATCGCCGTGCCCCCCCAGACCAGCGGCACAATCCAGGGCTGGTCCTGCAGGTTCCAGAGCCGCACCCCGTCGTAGCGGTGGGCCAGGAAGTAGCCGATCATCACCACCGCTGAAGGAATGCTCACGGCGGCGAACAGCAGCCGCCAGGCCCGTTCGCCGATCCGGGCTGCCCCCCAGGCCCGCAGCGACGCCCCACCGCTGTGCAGAACGGCAAAGGCCAGCAGCAGCGCCAGCATCACCAGGCTGCTGTGATGCGGGGCAAGGGCGTCACCGGCCGTTGGCAGGGCGGTGGCGGCCAGGGAAAAGGCCATCGGCTGGGATCTCTCGGGGCTGGGGCGGGCGGCGCTTGGCCGGGCTGGATTCTGGCGAACGGGCGTTTCCCCCTAGAGTTCTGCTTCCTTCGGCCGGATCAGTCCAGCGGACACACCCCATGGCTGATCTCCCCTTCACCCTTGATCAGCTGCGCATCCTGCGCGCGATTGCCAGTGAGGGAAGCTTCAAGAAGGCGGCCGACAGCCTCTACGTCACCCAGCCGGCGGTCAGTCTCCAGATTCAGAACCTGGAGAAGCAGCTGGATGTCTCCCTGTTTGATCGCGGTGGCCGCAAGGCCCAGCTCACGGAGGCTGGCCACCTGCTGCTGAGTTATTGCGATCGCATCCTCAGCCAGTGCCAGGAGGCCTGCCGCGCCCTCGATGATCTCCACAACCTTCGGGGTGGCTCCCTGGTGGTCGGCGCCAGCCAGACCACCGGCACCTACCTGATGCCGCGGATGATCGGCCTGTTCCGGCAGAAGTATCCAGATGTGGCCGTGCAGCTCCAGGTGCACAGCACCCGCCGCACCGGCTGGAGCGTGGCCAACGGCCAGATCGATCTGGCGATCATTGGCGGTGAGTTGCCGCCGGAGCTGGCGGATCTGCTCCAGGCCCTCCCCTATGCCAGCGATGAGTTGGCGCTGGTGCTGCCGCCGAAGCATCCCCTGGCCCGTCTGCCAGAGCTCAGCAAGGACGATCTCTACCGGCTCGGGTTTGTGTGCCTCGATGCCCAGTCCACCACCCGCAAGATGGTGGACCAACTGCTGGCCCGCTCAGGCCTAGATGTGGGCCGGCTGAAGATCGAGATGGAGCTCAATTCGTTCGAGGCGATCAAGAACGCGGTTCAGTCGGGACTCGGGGCCGCCTTCCTGCCGGTGGTGTCGATCGAGCGTGAGCTTTCGGCCGGCAGCCTGCACCGGCCGACGCTGGTGGATCTGCAGGTGCGCCGTCAGCTGAAGCTGATCACCCATCCGGCCCGCTACTGCTCCCGCGCCGCCGATGCCTTCCGCAAGGAGGTGCTGCCGGTGTTCGCCAGCCCCGACAGCCCGCTGCGTCAGCCCCAGCGCCAGTCCCTGGCCTCCGCCGACCAGCCCCAGGGCTGAGGGGCAGTCTGAGCCGGCCCCTGCCAGAGCGGGGCCTATGGCCGCCCTCAGCGGCCCTTGACAGCTGCTTGGCGGCCCTTAACGCCTGCCTGGCGGCCTTTGTCGGCTGCCTGGCTTCACTGGTTGTCTGGCTTCAGAACTGATCCGCTTCCGGGGTCACCCCGACGGTGTCATCGGCAACGCCTTTGGTCTGGAACTTGTTGTCGACGATGTCGGTCTGGTAGACGCAGCGCACTTCCGGTTTGTCCTTGACTGAGCCGATGTAGGCGAAGGTGTTCATGCGTTGCTTGCACTGGCGCATCTGCTCGGCGGTCACCGCCCCCTCCTTCTGCAGCACCGACCAGTTCTCGCGGCGGATCACGCAGCCCGGCTGCAGCTTCGGCTGGGTGACGAAGCTGGTGGAGGGATTCATGGTCGTGTACATCTGCACGTCCATCACGAAGGCACTGGCGCCCCACTGCTTGCAGAACTCGGGGTCGGCGACCGCCATGTCGAGTTGCTGGCTGCTGGCGATGTTGCCCTGGTTGCCTTGGGTGGTGCTGGAGATGCCGGTGCCGATGCCGATCCCGACCACAAGCACACCCGCCAGCACGGCGATCTGACCGACATTGATCTGCGGGCCCTGGCCATCGCCGCCCTGACCCGGGCCACCGCCGGCGCCACCGCCCGGGCCGCCGCTGCGTCGCCCGCCGTCCCGGGCGCCTCGCTGCTGGCGATCGCGTCCGTCGCTGCCGCGCCAGTCGCGGCCGTAGCCGTCGTCGCCGTAACGGCTGGAGCGTCCACCCTCACGATCGCTGCCTTCGCCGCGTCGATCGCGGACGGGATCCCGTTCAGCGTCCCAGCCGCCATCGCTGCGTTGCCGGTCGTAGCGCGGGGACTCGCCCCGGTTGAAGCGGCTGCGGGTCATCCGTTGTCCGGGGTGCGGGGCAGGCCCATCGAATAGTTGAGCACCCGGGCGTCGGGGTTGTAGCGGAGCTGACCGGCCTGGAGCCGCTGGCGGATCACGCCTTCCAGGTCGGAGCCGATGCGGCGCAGGTTGTACTCGCTCAGCTCAGCGCCGGCGTGGCTGTCCACCAGCTCCTTGAACCGGGTCTGCAGGGCGGTGATGTTCTCGTCGTCCCAGAGAAATTCGTTGTCGGGATCGAGATCAAGGGTCAGCTGGCCCGGGTCCTGCACCAGGTCGTGACCCTCCACCCGGGCCGTGAACAGGCGGATGTGACGGGTGGTGCACTTGAGCAGGGTGTCAGCCATCGCGACAGGCGCCAGCGGTGAAGGGAACGGGGCAGCGGCGAGGCCGCCGGCCGGGATCAAGGCCGTGCAACGGTGCGGCACCGGAGCGGCGCAGCACTGCAGAAGCGGTTCCGGCTGCGGGTGCCGGTTCCATCAGTGTAGGAACCCCGCCGCAGGCCCTGGGCACAGGCCCGCGGCACGAACGCTGGAACGGCTGGCTTGCCCCCGGCAGCCGCCGGCGCCGATCGCGGCGGTGGGGGCCTCTGCCGCGATCGCGCCTCGCTTCTGCTGAGCGACCTTTAAGGTTGCGGCTGATTCTGGGTGATCCATGCGCGTCGCCATCGCCGGAGCCGGTCTTGCCGGCCTCGCCTGTGCGAAGTACCTCAGCGACGCGGGTCATACCCCGATCGTTGTCGAAGCCCGAGATGTCCTGGGCGGCAAGGTGGCGGCCTGGCAGGACGCTGACGGTGACTGGTACGAAACCGGCCTCCATATCTTCTTTGGCGCCTACCGCAACATGCGTCAGCTCTTCAAGGAGCTGAACATCGAGGACCGGCTGCAGTGGAAGAGCCACTCGATGATCTTCAACCAGAAGGAGACGCCGGGAACCTATAGCCGTTTTGATTTCCCAGATCTGCCGGCGCCGCTGAATGGTGTGGCGGCGATCCTGGGCAACAACGACATGCTCACCTGGCCGGAGAAGATCTCCTTTGGCCTCGGCCTGGTGCCGGCGATGCTGCGCGGCCAGAGCTACGTGGAGGAGTGCGATCAATACTCCTGGACGGAATGGCTCAAGCTGCACAACATCCCCGATCGCGTTAATGATGAAGTGTTCATCGCCATGGCCAAGGCGCTGAACTTCATCGATCCCGATGAGATCAGCAGCACCGTGGTGCTCACGGCTCTGAATCGATTCCTGCAGGAATCCGACGGCTCGAAGATGGCCTTCCTCGATGGCAACCCTCCCGAGCGCCTCTGCCAGCCGATTGTGGATTACGTCACCGCCCGCGGTGGTGAGGTGCACCTCGATTCGCCGCTGCGTGAAATCGAGCTCAACGACGATGGCAGTGTCAGCGGCTTCCGGATCGGTGGCATCAAGGGGAAGGAGGGCTACACCCTTAAGGCCGACGCCTACGTCAGCGCCATGCCGGTGGATCCGTTCAAGCTGCTGCTGCCGGAGCCCTGGAAGCAGATGCCCTACTTCAAGAAGCTCGACGGCCTCAATGGAGTGCCGGTGATCAACATTCACCTTTGGTTTGATCGCAAGCTCACCGAGATCGATCACCTGCTGTTCAGCCGCAGTCCCCTGCTCAGCGTCTACGCCGACATGAGCAACACCTGCCGCGAATACGAAGACCCGAACCGCTCGATGCTCGAGCTGGTGTTTGCGCCGGCCAAGGACTGGATCGGCCGTCCGGATGAGGAGATCGTCGCCGCGACGATGGAGGAGCTCAAGCGCCTCTTCCCGATGCACTTCACCGGCGACAATCAGGCCACCCTGCGTAAGTCGATCGTCGTCAAGACGCCGCTTTCGGTTTACAAGACCGTGCCCGGTTGCCAGCAGTTGCGCCCCGACCAGGCCTCGCCGATCCCCAACTTCTTCCTGGCCGGCTGTTACACGATGCAGCGCTACCTGGCCTCGATGGAAGGGGCGGTGCTCAGCGGCAAGCAGTGCGCGGCCGCCGTCGCCGGTGTGCCCGTCAGCCAGTTCGCCGCTGCCGGCGCTGCAGGAGCCTGAGCGCTGTGAGTGAGCAGCGGCCAGGGATTCCCAGCCTGGAGGAGGCGTTTGAGGCCTGCCGGCAGGAAACCGCCGAGTGGGCCAAAACCTTCTATCTCGGCACCCTGCTGATGCCGCCCGCCAAGCGGCGAGCGATCTGGGCGATCTACGTCTGGTGCCGCCGCACCGATGAACTGATGGACAGTCCCGAGGCGATGCGCCGTCCGGTGCAGGAGCTGGCGGAGCGTCTGGATCGCTGGGAGGAGCGCACCCGCGCCCTGTTCAACGGCACCGTCAGCGATGGCCTCGATCGGGTGATGGTGGACACCCTGGAGCGCTATCCCCAGCCGATGCAGCCCTATCTCGACATGATCGAGGGCATGCGCATGGATCTGCACCAGACCCGCTACGCCACCTTTGCCGATCTGGAGCTCTATTGCTATCGCGTCGCCGGCACCGTCGGGCTGATGACCCAGGAGGTGATGGGGATTGATCCCGCCTACACCAGTGCCCCCTGGAGCGAGCCGCCGGACACCTCGGAGGCGGCGGTGGCCCTTGGCATCGCCAACCAGCTCACCAACATCCTGCGTGACGTGGGTGAAGATCGCGGTCGGGGCCGCATTTATCTCCCCCAGGAAGATTTGCGTCGTTTCGGCTACAGCGAAGACGAGTTGATGGCCGGGGTCTGCAACGACAACTGGCGGGCCTTGATGGCCTTCCAGCTCGGGCGCGCCCGGGAGTGGTTTGCCCGCTCGGAGGCCGGTGTGCGCTGGTTGGCTGCCGATGCCCGCTGGCCCGTCTGGGCTTCGCTGCGGCTCTACCGCGGCATCCTCGATGTGATCGAACGCCTCGATTACGACGTCTTCAACCATCGCGCCTTCGTGCCCCGCACCGGCAAGTTTCTGGATCTGCCCCGCTCGTTTGTGATTGCTCAGACGCGATGAGGACGGATCGATCCCACGGCCTTTCAGCCTGAGGTGGTCGCTGCCGGCGTCAGCGCGGGGGCCGCGCCGCTGCGGATCCAGCCCTGCAGGATTGGATTCACCTGGTCTGGGGCTTCATCGTGGGGGCAGTGGCCCAGGCCCTTCAGCACCACCAGCTCCTGGATGCAGGCGTAGGTGCTCGCCCAAGCACGGGCTTCCTGCACGTCTTCCCAGGGATCCGCTTCGCCCCAGAGCATCCGCACCGGCACCGCCTGCAGGCCGGCGAGCAGCTGCGGGGCGAGGTGGTCGTTGAACAGATTGATGAAGCCCCGGAAGCTCTCGATCGCCCCGGGCTCCTGGCTCGGTTCATGCAGGAGCTCGATCAGCTCGCTGTCGATGCCGCCACCGCTCGGGTAGGCCTGGCGGAGCACGGTGGCGATCTGCCTGGGCTGGGCCACCAGCCGGAACAGGGGCGCAATCAGCCAGCGCTTTCGCACCAGTGCCTTCAGCAGCGGCCGGCCGGCCTGGGCCCAGGGGTGCTTCTCGCTCAGGCGCTTGTCATCGAGGGTGCGCTGGGCGCAGTCGATCAGGATCACCTGGGCGGGCGCTCGGCCCTGTTCCTGCAGCAACGTGGCTGCCCGCAGCGCCACCACCGCACCGATCGAATTGCCGATCAGGTGCAGCCGTCGTCCGGGGCCAGCCAGGGCGAGGGCTGCATCACACACCTGCTGCCCCCACAGGTCGATGCCGTAGCGGATCGCATCTGGCGCTTCCGGTTCATCGGCCAGCTGCGAACGGGGTTTGGCACTCAAGCCAAAGCCCAGGAGGTCGAGGGCGATCACCTCGGCGTCCTGGGCAAGGGCCTGCAAATTGTGACGCCAGTGGCGTCGGCTGGCGCCGAAGCCATGGATCAGCAGCACACAGTCAGTGGTTGCTGCCGGCCCATCACAGTGGGTGAGCCGGATGCTGTGTCCCTGCCAGAGCCACGTGGACTCCTGGCAGGGACCCGAGGCGGCGGTGCCGCTGGTGCCTGCTGGGTTCAGACGGCGGCCTTCTGGTTGGCGAGCAGGGACTTCAGCTTCGACAGTTCGCCGGCCCAGCGGGGATCGGGGGCTTCGCTGTCGATGTTGTCGGCGTGCACCACCTTGTTCACGGCCTTGCGGGCGACAGGAGCGCCCTGGCTGCTGGCGGGGCCGCGGCGATCACCGGCGGCGGGGCGGCTGTCGCGGCGCTCGGAGAGTTCAATGCGCAGGGTGCTGCCGCCGAATTCGCGGCCATTGAGCTGCTCGATCACCGTGTCGGCCAGCTTCTGGTCGTCGACATTGGCGAAGCCGAAACCACGGCAGGCGCCGGTTTCGCGATCGTTCACCTGCTTGAAGCGCACCCCTTCCCCGACAGCGCTGAACAGAGCTTCGAGCTCCTTGGCATCAAAGGTCTGCGGCAGGTTGCCGACGTAGAGACGAATGCTCATGGGGAAGGGAGAGAAGAAATTTTGAGAAACTCAGCTGGCGCCCGATTGATCGTGAAACCCAATCCGGCCGTGAATCACGCCGAAGCCCTGAAATTTAATCACGTCGCCTTCAGCGTCAGCGGCGATCCGCGCGGCTTGAGAGCCAACGCCGGGCCGCATCGAGGGCCTGCTCGCGATCACGAAGGCGACCAAAAGCCCGTTCGGCCGTGAGGTGATCGAGCAGCGCTCCCAGGCGTGGCGATGGGCGCAGATCCAGGGCCTGCTGCAGGTCGGCTCCGTTCAGGGGTGGCCTGGGATGGAACAGCGGGTCGTCGTGGTCGCGCCAGCGTTGCAGCCAGTGCCGGGCCTGCTTCAGGGGCCGCTGCAGCAGCAGCGCCGGCAGATCCGGCTCCAGGGCGCGGTGCAGCGACAGCCGTTCCGCTTCAGCCAGCAGCGCTTCATCGCCGCTGCCATCGCCGCTGAGGTCGTTCGCGGTAGCCGGTTCGTGCTCGGGCGCCAGGCCGAGCCGTTGCTGCCAGGGGCGCAGCCTGGCGCAGCGCTGTTGCAGGGCGCGGCTGGAGCGCAGCTGCTCCAGGGCCTGGGGCCGCAGCACGGCGCAAAGGCGGGCCAGCGGCAGGGCCTGGGCCTGCTCCTCGCCCGTCAACCCCAGCGCCTGGCCCCGCTCCGGGTTGAGCAGCCCCAGCAACGCCTGTGGATCGTGGGCCGACTCCCAGGCCCGCCAGGGGTCGAGCAGGCCGATCGCCAGGGCCAGGGCCAGGCCGCGGTGGCCGAGGGGCGCTGCGGCCAGTTTGCTCAGTTCCGCCAGCACCCGTTCCGGCGCCACGGCGCTCAGGCGTTGCCGGTGGGCCGCGATCCAGGCCAGGCTCGCGGCTGCCAGCTCCATCCCCAGCTCACTGGCCAGCCGTACGCCCCGCAGCAGCCGCAGCGGGTCATCGATCAGGTTCGCTTCCGAGATCGCCACCAGCGTGCCGGCGGCCAGGTGCGCCAGGCCGCCATGGGGATCCACCAGGGCGGCGCCCGCGGCCAGGGGCAGCGCCATGGCGTTGATCGTGTAGTCGCGTCGGCCCAGGTCGTCCACCAGGCCGCCCGGCTCCATCCGGGCCAGATCGAGGCTCCAGCCCCCCAGCACCAGCCGCGCCATGCTGCGCTCGGCATCGAGCACCACGCAGGCGCCGCCGTGGCGCTGCTGCAGCCGCCGGCAGAGGCTGATCGCCTCCTCCGGCACCACCACATCCAGGTCTGGGGTCGGGCCCAGGCGACCCAGCAGGCCATCGCGCACCGCTCCGCCCACCAGGGCGCTGCCCGGCGGCAGGGCCGCAGCAGGCAGGGGCCAGCGCTCAGGCGCAAGGGCCCGCCAGAGCCGTTCGGCGGCGCTCACCGGATCAAGCACCGGCTCAAGCCCTGGATGGAGCTCCGGATCAGGGGCCGGATCGCGAACCGGGAGCTGGTGAGCGGGCTCCTGGCCCCCCAGAATGGCGGGGTCTCCGGGGCGCGGTGGCATGTGCATCTGCGTGGATTGCCACTGGGTCGACCGTTGTCAGGCCTACCACGCGGTCGAGCGTCAGCATGGCGTGCCCCACCTCTGCGCCCAGCCGGATCTCGTGCCCGACCAGCCCCGCATCCACGTTCAGGTTCAGGACCTTCCCGGCGGCGGTGTCGGCGTGGAGTGGGATGTGCGCGCCTGCGCAAGTTTCAGGTCCGAGCCCGGTCGCTGGCTGGCGTTGCGGCCCGGCGCGGCCCTTCCCCGCTGATCGAGGCCGCCGATGCCCCCCTCCTGCCGCTGGCTTCTGGCGCTGCACAGTTCCGGTGACGGGCTCGGTGTGGCGGTGCAGCCGCTGGCTGAGCCCGAGGCGGAGCCACGGCTGGCCCGCTTTGATCTGGGCCGGGCCCTCTCCGGGGCCCTGCTCGATTGCGTCGAACAGGTGCTGCCGGCGGAGCAGTGGCCCCAGCTCGGGCGGCTGGCGGTGGCCACCGGCCCCGGGGGCTTCACCAGCACCCGGCTGACGGTGGTGATGGCCCGCACCCTGGCCCAGCAGCTGCAGATCCCGCTCGATGGCGTCGGCAGCTTTCTGCTGATGGCTCCGAGGCTGGCGCCCACCGGGGTGGAGCGCTTCTGGCTCTGTCAGGCCCTGGCCCGCCGCGGCACCGTGGCCGGCCTCTATGGGCTGGAGCCGGCAGGAGCCGCTGCGGCGGCGAGCGCGGTCGAGCACCTCGCCCCCCGTCTCTTCCCCCCTGAGGAGCCGCTGCCGGAGGGCGTCCACTGTGCGATCAGCCACGATCCCGAGGCGGACTGCCTGGAGCTGCTGCGTCGCAGCCAGGCCGCCGCTGCAGCCGGCCTGGAAGGCCCCTGGACAACGGTCCTGCCGCACTACCCCACCAGTCCGGTGGAGGGGCTCTGATGGCGCGCTCTTCGCGTCGCCTTCCCCCCCAGGCGCGATCCGGCGCGGTGCCGCAGCGATCCGGGCGCCGGCCCCGGCGACCGCCCCGTCCGCCCCGTCGGCAACGGAGCGGCCGATGGCGATGGCGGCCCCTGCTGGCGCTGCTGGCCGGCGCCTCCCTGCTCTGGCTCTCGCGCTCCCATCTGTTGCCGCCGGTGCCGCCGCCGCAGCTGATCCTGGTGCTCGGCGGTGATGCTGCCCGGGAGCAGGTGGCGGCCCGTCTCGCCAGCGCCGATGGTCTGCCGGTGCTGGTGAGCAGCGGCAGCAATCCGGAATACGCCCGCTGGCTGTTTGAGCGCCAGGGGTTGGCGGCCGGGCAGGTGCAGCTCGATTACCGCGCCCACGACACGCTCACCAACTTCACCTCGTTGGTCGATGAGCTGCGCCAGGCCCAGGTGCGCCATGTGCTTCTGGTCACCAGCAGCGATCACATGGAGCGGGCGATGTTGATCGGCCGGATCGTCGCCGGTAGCCGCGGCATCGCCCTGACGCCGGTGCCGGTGCCCTGCGGTGACCGTTGCCATCAGGAGGAGCCCGGCAAGGTCTGGGGCGATGGCTTGCGGGCGGTGGTGTGGGTGCTGAGCGGTCGCGACCTCAGGGGTTGGCTGGAAGGCGCTTCGGCTCCGGCCCCGGGGGCAGCAGTCCCTGATCCAGCAGGGCATTGATCTGGCGCTGGGCTTCCGCGGTGACCTGATCCAGATCGGGCCGGCGCCGGGAGGCCGGTGGCGCGATCGGTGTGCCGATGCGGATGTGAACCGGCAGCAGGCGCAGCCAGCGTTGACCGGTGCCCATCGCCCGATGGCTGTTGACGATCGCCACGGGCAGCAGTGGCACACCGGCCCTGGCCGCGAGCAGGGCGGCCCCCGGTTGGGGCTGGTTCACCCGGCCATTGGCCTGGCGGGTGCCGTCGATGAACACGCCGGTGGCCCAGCCCTCCAGCAGCCGGTCGGTGGCGGTGCGGATCGCTTCGCGATCGCTGGCACCGCGGGCCACCGGGTAGGCACCGCAGGCGCGGATGATCGGGCCCAGGATCGGCACCCGGAACAGCTCAGCCTTGGCCATGAAGGCCACCGGCCGCCCGAGGGCGTGGCCGAGCAGGGGCGGATCGAGGTGGGAGCCATGGTTGGCCACCACCACCAGGGCCCCCTCCATCGGCACATTGGCGTTGCCGGCGGTGCGGCCGCGGAACAGCAGCCGGTACACGGGGAAGACCAGCAGGTAGCTGATCAGCCGGTAGGTGAGGCTCGGTTTGGGCGTCAGCAGGCCGGGCGGCGGACTGGGCTTGCGGCGGCGGCGCAGCATCCGCCGCACGGTGTCACGTCGTGAGAGGGGAGCGCCGGGGATCGGGTCGCTCACAGGCCCAGGTCCGCAGCGCCGGCGATCCGTGCCGGGCTGATGCCAGCGCAGCTGCGCTTGATCAGGCCGCTGAGCACATTGCCCGGGCCGATCTCCACGGCGGTGTCGATGCCGGCCTGCTCCAGCGCCTCCATCGTTTCGCGCCAGCGCACGCCGGTGGTCATCTGGTTCACCAGCCGGGCCTTGAGGGCGGCCCCGTCGCGGCAGGGGCTGGGATCGGTGTTGCTGAGCACGGCGATCGTGGCGTCGGCGAACGGGATCGGCTCCAGCAGGGTGGCGAAGGCGGCAGCCGCCTCGGCCATGAAGGGGGAATGGAAGGCGCCGGACACCGCCAGGGGCACGGCCCGCTTGCACTTGAGCGCTCCGCTGACGCTGTTCACCGCCTCCGGCGTGCCCGAGAGCACCACCTGGGCGCTGCTGTTGTCGTTGGCGATCACCACATCGGCGTTGGCGGCCACCAGGGCGTCGAGTTCGGCCCGATCGAAGCCGAGCACCGCCGTCATCGCACCGCCACCGGCCTGGGCCATCAAGGTGCTGCGTTCGCGCATCAGGGTCAGGCCCGTCTCCAGATCGAAGACATCGGCGGCGTAGAGCGCCACCAGCTCACCGAGGCTGTGGCCGGCCACGAGCTCGGCGCTGCGGCCCTGGGCCTTGAGGGCATCCACCAGCAGGCTTTCGATCACGAACAGCGCCGGCTGGGTGTTGCGGGTGTCGTTGAGATCACTCGGGTTGCCCGCAGCTTCGAGGCCCTCACCGGCGCAGATCGCCAGCAGGTCGCGGCCGAGCAGCTCGGAAGCCTGCGCGAAGCGCTCCTTGGCGCCGGGCAGCTCGAGCACCGCCTCCGCCATGCCGATGGCCTGTGATCCCTGACCGGGAAAGACCCAGGCGATACCCATGGCGCTCTGTTGCTGCAGATCGGCAGGAGATTAGGCGGTGACCGGGGCGGCTCCGCTTTCCCTGGGCCTCACCGACGCCTCAACGGCGCGACCACGGCGTCTGCGCCGAGCTTCAGGTGCCGGGGCCGCGCCAGCGCAGCAGCGCCGCGCCCCAGCTGAGGCCGGCGCCGAAGCCGCTGCAGCCGAGCAGGTGACCCGGCTGCACCCGCCCATCACGCACCGCTTCATCGAGCATCAGCGGGATGGTGGCGGCGGAGGTGTTGCCGTAGTGCACGAGATTGCTGAGCACCCGTTCGTGGGGGATGCCGAAGCGATCGGCCACCGCATCGAGGATGCGCTGGTTGGCCTGGTGCAGCAGCAGCCAGTCGAGGTCGGCGGCGGCGGTGCCGGTGCCTTCCAGCAGCTCCCGCAGCACCGCCGGCACCTCGCGCACGGCGAACTTGAACACCTCCTGGCCGTTCATCCGGATCGGCGTGAACCCACCGACCTGGGCCTCGAGGCCCCCGACCAACGGGGTGCGCTGCTCGATCTGGTTCAGGGTGAGGGAATCGCCGCGGCGGCCATCGGAGCGCAGGCGGAAGCCCACCAGGCCGTCGTCCTCGGCGGGGCAGGCTTCCACCGCCAGGGCGGCCGCGCCATCACCGAAGAGCACGCAGGTGCGGCGATCGTCCCAGTCGACCCAGCGGCTGAGCTGATCGGCTCCGATCACCAGCGCCCGCCGCACCGCGCCGCTCCGGATGTACTGACCGGCGGTGACCAGGGCGAACAGGAAGCCGCTGCAGGCGGCGGTGAGGTCGAAGGCCACGGCATTGACGGCGCCGAGGGCGCCCTGAATGCGCGGCGCCGAGCCGAAGAGATCATCGGGGCTGGAGGTGGCCAGCAGCACCAGATCGAGGTCGCTGGCCTGCCAGCCGGCGTGATCGAGGGCCGCCTGGGCCGCCTTCAGCCCCAGGCTGGTGAGCGATTCATCGGAGCCCGCCACCCGCCGGGCGCCGATGCCGGTGCGGCTGCGGATCCACTCGTCGTTGGTGTCGACCCGCTCGCTCAGCTGGTCATTGCTGATGCTGGTGGCCGGCAGACCGCTGCCGCAGCCCACCAGGGCCATGCCAGCTCCCAGTTGGCCGAGCGACAACGACACCTCAACAGCCCCAGTTCAGGCTCAGTCAATCACAGGCGCCTCAGGCGGGGCTGGCGGCGGCGGCCTCCACCGCCTGGTTGCTGAGGGTGTGCAGGTTGTCCATCACCCCGTGGCTGGCGGCCGAATGGGCCAGGCGCAGGGCGCTGACCACCGAGAGCGCCTTGCTGCTGCCGTGGCCGATCACGCAGATGCCATCGACGCCGAGCAGCAGGGCGCCACCGTGTTCGGCATGGTCGAGACGCTTCTTGATCCGGCGCAGGTTGCTGATCAGGAAGGCGGAGCCCACCTTGCCGCGCCGGCCCCGGGGCAGTTCGGCCTTGAGCACGTCGAGCAGCACGCTGCCCACCGATTCCAGGAACTTCAGCAGCACGTTGCCGGTGAAGCCATCGCAGACCACCACATCAAAGTCGCCCGAGAGCACGTCGCGGCCTTCGCAGTTGCCGGCGAACCGGAAGCGGCGTTCGGCCGCCATCAGCGGGTAGGTCTTCAGGGCCAGATCGTTGCCCTTGCATTCCTCTTCGCCGATGTTGAGCAGCCCGATGCGCGGCTCGCGCACCTGCAGCACATCCCGGCTGTAGATGTTGCCCAGCAGCGCCCACTGGTGCAGGTAGGCGGGTTTGGCGTCCATGTTGGCGCCCACATCGAGCACCAGCACCTGCTGCTCGGGATCCTTGGTGGGGAAGAGCGCGCCGATGGCGGGGCGGTCGATGCCCTTGAGGCGGCCGAGCCGGAAGATCGCCGAGGCCATCACCGCCCCGGAGTTGCCGGCGGAGTACACGGCGGTGGCGTCGCCGGCCTTGACCAGGTCCATGGCCATGTTGATGCTGGCGTCGCGCTTCTTGCGCACCACCGTGGCCTCTTCGTCCATGCCGACGGAGAGACCGCTGGGCACCACCTGCAGCAGGCCGGCCTCGGTGGCTTCGGCCAGGGCCTCGGCCAGCCCCAGCTCGGCCACGGCCGCGTCGACGGCGGCCTGCTCGGCCACGAAGCGCACGCGCACGGGCAGCAGCTGCACGGCCCGCAGGCAGCCCTCCAGGATCGGCCCGGGGGCGTAGTCGCCGCCCATGCCATCCACGGCCACCCAGAGGCGGCTGGCGTCATCGATGGCGCCGTCGTCATCGCCGATGCCCCGCTGCAGGCGGCGCAGGGGATCAAAGACCAGGGGCTGCAGCACGGTGCTGGCCATCGAGCCCGCGGCTCCAGCCACCGAGCCGGCCATCGAACCGGCCGCTCCGGCGACGCTGCCGGCCACGGTGCCAGCGGCTCCAGCCACCGTTCCGGCCCCGGTCATCACCGAGCCCGCCACGCTGCCGGCGGTGTTGGCGGCCGTTGTGGCCGTGTCCACCAAGCTGGTGACGGCGGCATTGCGGCGATACCAGATCACCAACCGACGCATGGCGCGGCTGGGACGCTGGCGACGGGCGCCGCGGCTGAAATCAGGCTCCTTCGGAGGCAAGGGAATCGACAATGCGCTGGAACAGGTAGCCGGTGCCTCGAGCCGTGAGAATCAGCTCGGGGTTGGCCGGATCGTCTTCCAGTTTGGAGCGCAACCGGGAAATATGAACATCGACCACCCGGGTGTCGACATGACGCTCGGGGGTGTAGCCCCACACTTCCTTGAGAATCTCGCCGCGGCTGAAGGGTTCACCCGAGCGACTGACCAGCAGCTCCAGCAGGCTGAACTCCATGCCGGTGAGGCGGATCCGCTCGTCGCCGCGATACACCTGCCGCTTGTTGGTGTCGATGCGCAGATCCGACACCTGGATCACGCCTGAATTGGGGATGCCGGCCACCTGGTCCTTCTCGACGCGGCGCAGCACGCA
The DNA here is from genome assembly GCA_041174245.1 of Cyanobacteriota bacterium. Lineage (GTDB taxonomy): Bacteria > Cyanobacteriota > Cyanobacteriia > PCC-6307 > Cyanobiaceae > CAIXOZ01. The sequence goes on along the minus strand of JBEDHF010000137.1, from coordinate 878 downwards.
GCGGATCCGGGCTTCCAGCTCCTTGGGGCTGAAGGGTTTGACCACGTAGTCGTCGGCGCCGAGCTCCAGTCCGGTGATCCGGTCGGCCACATCGCCGAGGGCGGTGAGCATCACGATCGGCACATCCGATTCCTTGCGCAGCTCCTGGCAGACGCCATAGCCGTCGAGCCGCGGCATCATCACGTCGAGCACCACCAGATCGGGGGCGATGCGGTGAAACGCCTCCAGGGCCTCGACGCCATCGCAGGCCGTCACCACCTGGTAGCCGATCATCGTCAGGCGTGTTTCCAGGATTCTGCGGATGCTGGCCTCGTCATCGACGACCAGGATGGTTTCTTTGGCGGGGGCTGAGGCCGTCATCGCGCCGGAACGTCGCAGAGGTGGAGTCTGAATCTCCACTGAAAGAGCCGCCAGGCCGAAAGCTTTACCCAGCGCTACCAATCTTCATACAAGTTGGCCAGAACCTCCTCCGTCTACGTCTGCCAGAGCTGCGGTGCCCAGACGCGCCAGTTCTTCGGTCGCTGCTCCAGCTGCGGCAACTGGAACACCCTGGTGGAGCAGGCGGCCCCGGCCACCGATCAGCGCCGTCGCCGGGCTGTGCCGGCGCCCGAGGCGGTGACGGAGCCCGCCCGGGCGCGGCGGTCCGAGCCGATCGCCAGCCTCAGCGACAGTCCGCTGCAGCGGCTCTCGAGCGGCTATGGCGAGCTGGATCGGGTGCTGGGTGGCGGCCTGGTGCCGGGCTCGCTGGTCTTGCTCGGGGGCGATCCGGGCATCGGCAAGAGCACCTTGTTGCTCCAGAGCGCCCAGGCGATGGCGGCCGCCGCCTCGGTGCTTTACGTGAGCGCCGAGGAATCGGCCCAGCAGGTGCGGTTGCGCTG
>JBEDHF010000136.1:0-2753 GCA_041174245.1 Cyanobacteriota bacterium | reverse complement strand
GGCCCAGCTGCGCTACCGACTGCCCCGGCTGAGCGGACGCGGCCTGAGCCTGTCGCGTCAGGGCGGCGGCATCGGCACCCGAGGGCCAGGCGAAACCCAGCTCGAGAAGGACCGCCGGGCGATCGCGCGCCGGATCGAGCGCCTGCAACGGGATGTGCAGCGCCTCGGCGACCACCGGGCCCGCCTCCGTCAGGGGCGTCAGTCGCTGCCGCGCCTGGCCCTGGTGGGCTACACGAATGCCGGCAAGAGCTCCCTGATGAACAGCCTCACCAAGGCCGGGCCTGAAGGCGGCGTGCTGGCGGAGAACAAACTCTTTGCCACCCTCGATCCCACCACCCGCCGCCTGGAACTGCCGGATCCGCAGGGGGGGGCGCCCAGATCGGCGTTGCTCACCGACACGGTGGGGTTCATCCGCGATCTGCCGCCGCCCCTGGTGGAAGCGTTCCGCTCCACCCTTGAGGAGACGCTGGACGCCGATCTGCTGCTGCTGGTGGTTGATCTGGCAGACCCGGCCTGGCCGGAGCACTGGCAGACCGTGAACCGGATCCTCGATGAGCTGGGCAGCAGCACACCGCGTTGCCTGGTGGCCAACCAGATCGATCGCTGCGAAGCCCGGGAACTGGAGCGGGCCCGGGCCCTGGATGCGGGGGCCCTGTTCGTCTCCGCCACCGCCGGCCTCGGCCTCGGCCGTCTGCGTCAGTGGCTGTGGGAACACCTGGACATGGCCTGAGAACACCTGCGGCCCAGGAATCCCTGTGGCACCATCGGTGATGAGTGGGCCTTCCTACGTTCCGCCCGCACCCCGTTCCTGCTCCTGACTGCCATGGCCCTGCAACTCGGCGATACCGTTCCCGATTTCACCCAGGATTCCCAGCTGGGTCCGATCAACCTTTACGACTTCGCCGGCGACAGCTGGGTGGTGCTGTTCTCCCACCCCGCCGATTACACCCCTGTCTGCACCACCGAACTGGGTGAAGTGTCGCGGCTGCGGCCCGAGTGGGAGAAGCGCAACGTCAAGACCATCGCCCTGAGCGTCGATTCCGCCGAGAGCCACAACGGCTGGATCTGCGACATCAACGAGACCCAGAACACCACGGTCGACTACCCGATCCTGGCCGATGCCGACAAGAAAGTCAGCGATCTCTACGGGATGATCCATCCCAAGTCGCTGAACAATCTGACCGTGCGGTCCGTGTTCATCATTGACCCCAACAAGAAGCTGCGTCTGCAGATCACCTACCCGGCCAGCACCGGCCGCAATTTCGATGAGATCCTGCGGGTGATCGATTCCCTGCAGCTCACCGACCACCACCAGGTGGCCACCCCGGTGAACTGGAAGGACGGCGCGGACTGCGTGGTGGTGCCCTCGATCTCCACCGAGGAAGCCCGCACCAAGTTCGCCAAGGGCATCACCGAAGTGAAGCCTTACCTGCGCTTCACCCCCCAGCCCAACAAGTGATGCTGGGCGCTCGATGAGCGGGTTCCGGCGCTGGCGGCAACGGTTGACGGTGCCGCAGTTCACGGTGGTCACCGGCCTGCTGGTGATCGCCGCAGGGACCCTGATCCTGGCCAGTCCGCTCTGCTCCACCGCCGCGGTGGGGCACTGGGAGGCCCTGTTCACGGTGACCTCGGCGATCACCGTGACCGGCCTGTCGATCATTGATGTCGGCAAGGATCTGACCCTCTTCGGTCAGATCGTGCTGGCGGCGCTGATCCTCACCGGTGGCCTCGGCCTGATGGCGATCACCACCTTTCTGCAGGGGTTCGTGCAGGGCCGCTCCGGCCTGCGCGAGCGGCTCGACCGGGGGCGGTCTCTCGATGAATTCGGGGTCGGTGGCATCGGGTCCACCTTCCACCAGATCCTGGTGATCGCCGCCGTCCTGATCGGCATCGGCACGGTGGTGCTTTACGGGTTCGGCTTCACCGACATCCGCGAACCGGGGCCCAGGCTCTGGGCGGCGCTGTTTCACTGCATCAGCGCCTACAACAACGCCGGCTTCGGGCTCTGGGCCAACAACCTGGTCGATTACCGCAGCAATGCCGTGGTCAATCTGGTGATCGGTCTGCTGATCGTGCTGGGAGGGATCGGCTGGCGCGTGGCCAACGACCTCTGGCAGAACCGCTGGCGGCTGCTGCGGATCCAGCGACTCAGCCTGCACACCCGCCTGGTGATCCGCACCACATTGGCCCTGATTCTGATCGGCGCCGTCGGCCTGCTGTTCACCGAGCACTTCGCCGTTGAGGGGGTGGTCAGTGGTCTCACCTGGTGGGAGAAGCTGCAGGTGACCCTGTTTCAATCGATCACCACCCGCACCGCCGGCTTCAACACGATTCCGCTCAGCCTCGAAACGCTCTCCGATGCAGGGCTGCTGCTGATGATGGTGCTGATGTTCATCGGCGCCAGCCCCGGGGGCACCGGCGGCGGCATCAAGACCACCACCTTCGCGGCGCTGGTGGCCGCCACCCGCTCCACCCTCAATGACCAGGAGGCTGTGGTGGTGCGCAACCGCGAGATCCCGGCCCGGGTGGTGCTGCGGGCGATCGGGGTGGCCCTGGCCTCGGCCCTGTTCGTGCTGGCGATGACGCTGCTGCTGGCCCTGGGCCGCACCACCGACGGCATCCCCGGCAGCGAGGCCTTCACCTTCCTCGAGAAGCTGTTCACCTGCATCTCCGCCTTCGGCACCGTCGGCCTCGACGTCGGCGTCACCGCCAAGCTCAATCCCTGGGGTCAGGCGGTGCTGATGGTCTGCATG
>JBEDHF010000135.1:0-3565 GCA_041174245.1 Cyanobacteriota bacterium | reverse complement strand
AATCGCCGGCCTGGCGACCGAAGCTCTGCCGCACCGCCAGGCTGAAGGGGGCGTTCATGGCGTGGCGTCCATCCAGTCGAGCACCCGTTCCAGGGGCGGGGCGTCGAGCAGGCAGTGGCCTGCTCAGCCTGGCGCTGCAACAGCAGCGCCCCGAGCTGCTGCCCGCCCAGATCGACCTCTGCCCGGAACTGCTGGCCCTCAATCCGCTCGCCCCGGCCGAGCTCCAGCCCTGGGACCTCAACCAGGGGCTGCCGGCCGCTGCCGCTGGCTGCAGCCTGCTGATGTCGAGCTTTGCCCTGCAATGGCTGGAGGATCCCTGCCTGCAGCTCCGGCATTGGTGCGAGCAGCTGCAGCCGGGGGGCTGGCTGGCCCTGGCGGTGCCGACGGCGACCAGCTTCCCGCAATGGCGCCAGGCCGCCGAGGCGGCAGCGGTGCCCTGGAGCGCCCTGCCCCTGCCGGCCGCCTCCGAGCTGGTGACGGTGGCGGAGCGGCATCTGCAGCTGCAGAGGCAGCAGCAGCTCCGGTTCCGGCGGCCGATCGCCTCACCCCTGGCCTTTCTGCGCAGCCTCTGCGACCTCGGCGCCCAGACCAGTCGCACCCCACCGCTGGGGCCAGCGGCGCTGCGCAGGCTGCTGGCCCACTGGCCCCAGGAAACAGCGATCACCTGGTCGGTGCTGCTATTGATCGGCCAACGTCCTGGCACAAGCCATGCCCGTTCCTGATCCGCCCAGGCTCGTGATCTGCGGCACCGACACGGACATCGGCAAGACCGTGGTCAGCGCCCTGGTGGTGCAAGGACTCGGGGCCCACTACTGGAAGCCGGTGCAGAGCGGCATCGATGCTGAGGATCCAACCGGCGCCACCGACAGTGAACGGCTGCAGCGGCTGCTGAACCTGCCACCGGAGCGGATCCTGCCCGAGGCCTATCGCCTGCAGGCCCCGGTCTCGCCCCACTGGGCGGCCGAAAGGGAAGGGGTGGAGATCGAGCCCGACACCCTGCTGACGCTGCCATCGGTGCCGGGGCCGCTGGTGATCGAGATGGCCGGCGGCCTGATGGTGCCCCTGCGCCGCGACTGGCTCCAGATCGACCTGCTGGCCGCCTGGGGCCTGCCGGTGTTGCTGGTGGCCCGCACCGGCCTGGGCACGCTCAACCACACCCTGCTCTCCCTGGAGGCGCTGCAGCGACGAGGGATCCCGGTGCAGGGGGTGCTGCTCTGCGGTGAGGCCCACGCCGACAATGGGCGCACGCTCGCGGCCCTGACCGCGGTGCCGATCCTCGGCTGGCTGCCCCGCCTCGAGCCGCTCACAGCCGCCGAACTGGCGCGACACTGGCAGCGCAGTGACCTGGCCCATGGCCTGCTCCGATGACACGACAACACCTGCTGGTGACCACCGTGGTCACCCTTCTGTGTGCAGGCCTTCTGGTCCTGTTCACCGAGATCGAGCAGCCGCTGCTGCAGCGGGGCGCATCAATCACCAGCCCCGGGCCGGGGAGCGCACCGGGCCGCTGAGGCCAGAGCAGCACTCCGCCCGGGCCAGCCTCTCAGCGTTGCAGCCGGGCCCGCAGCGGACAGTGGCCGGTCATCGCTGCCACCTGCTGTTCGGCCAGGGCCAGGGACCAGCCCAATCGCAGCAGGCCATGGATCTGCTCGATCTGGGAGAGATGCCAACCCCGGCATTCGAGCTGCACCCGGATCGCCTGCCACGAGCCCTCGGCAAAGAGCTCAGACGGCGACCAGGGCGCCCGCTGGGGTGCCTGTGGCCCGGGCTGGGGCGCGATGAACCGCTTGGAGCGCACCGGCTCGGCGCGTCGTCGCATCGAGGCGTCGGAGGACCGCATGGCTCCATTCTGACAACAGCAGCCCGCGGCGACAGCACCCTGGCGCCGCCTGATCGCCCCCCTTCGGCCGCTCCTGAGCACCCCCTGTGACCTGGCACCCCCACCTCTGGCACCCCTTCACCCAGGCGGCCACGGCTGACCCGCCCCTGAGGGTGGTGAGTGGTCAGGGATCGCTGTTGCAGCTCGATGACGGTCGCCAGCTGATCGATGCCATCAGCAGCTGGTGGGTGACCCTGCACGGCCACGCCGAACCAGCGATTGCCGCGGCGATCGCCCACCAGGCCAGCACCCTGGAACAGGTGATCTTTGCCAACTTCAGCCACGGTCCGGCGGAGGAGCTGGCGACGCGGCTGGCGGCCCACACCGGCCTGGAGCGCGTCTTCTTCTCCGACAACGGCTCCACCGCCGTGGAGGTGGCCCTGAAGATCGCCCTGCAGTGGTGGCACAACCGCCAGGAACCCCGCCAGCAGCTGATCGCCTTCAGCGGCGCCTATCACGGCGACACCGTGGGGGCGATGGCCGTCGGCGAGCGCTCCCAGTTCTCGAAACCGTTCGAGCCCTGGCTGTTCGCCGTGGCCCGGGCCCCCTGGCCGGCCACCTGGTGGGGCGATGAGGCGATCGAAGCCAAGGAGGCCGCGGCCCTGGAGCGGCTCGAGCAGCTGCTGGCCACACCGACCGCCGCCGTGATCCTCGAACCGTTGGTGCAGGGTGCCGGCGGCATGGCGATGGTGCGCCCAGCCTTTCTGCAGCGGCTGCAAACGCTGGTGCGTCAGGCGGGGGCGCTGCTGATCGCCGATGAGGTGATGACCGGCTTCGGCCGCTGCGGTGCCCTGTTCAGCAGCCAGCGGGCGGGGCTGGCCCCAGACCTGATGGCCTTCTCCAAGGGCCTGACCGGTGGCTTCCTGCCGATGGGGGTGACGATGGCCAGCGCACGCCTGTTCGAGGGGTTCCTGGGCAGCGATCCGCGCCTGACCCTGTTCCATGGCCACAGCTTCACCGCCAATCCGCTCGGCTGTGCCGCTGCCGTGGCCAGCCTCGACCTGCTGGAGAGCCGAGCCGAACGCTACCGCGGCTTCGAAGACCGGCACCGGCCCTGGCTCGAGCGCCTGGCCCGCCACCCGCGGGTGCAGCAGCCGCGTCTGCTGGGAACGATCGCCGCCGTGGATCTGGTGGTGGAGCACCCGGGCTACTTCAACCCCGCCGGCAAGCAAGTGCAGCGGTTGTGCCTGGAGCGGGGGGTGTTCCTGCGGCCGCTCGGGAACGTGATCTACCTGTTGCCACCGCTCGGCCTCGACGATCGCCAGCTGCAGCAGTGCTACGAGGCGATCGAGGCAGCCCTCGACCAGCTCTGAGGCTCAGGGTCCGGCCAGGATCGCAGCCTGCACATCCTGGCGGGTGAGGCCGTAGGAGAAACGGCGCTGGCAGCGCTGGCCATCGGCGAGCCAGCTCACCCCGAGTTCCGCCTGACCCAGTTCAATCTCGGCGCTCCACTCCGGCAACTCCAGGGTCCAGCGCGGGGAGTGACGATGGGCCTGCCGGGCCCCCAGCTCCTGCAGCCAGGATTCCAGGGACGGCAGGGGATGGTGGTAAAGCGGCGTCGGCGCCGGAGGGAGCACGGCCATCCGATCGGGCAGCGGTCAGGGGTTCTCCACTCTGGGATGTCGCCGGCACGGACCACCAGCTCGGGGCGCGGAAGAGGGCCACGCCACGGGCCCAGGCCAGGCC
>JBEDHF010000134.1:0-3301 GCA_041174245.1 Cyanobacteriota bacterium | reverse complement strand
GGTGAAGGCAACGAAGGTGCGCATCAGCGGCTCAGAACCATTCGGCTACAGCCTGGCTGGCCGGGTTGCTGTTGTCTTCCGGTGTCAGCCGACGGAATTCAAGTGTGATGTTGCGCTTCTGCTCGCCATCGGCGGCAATCGCTTCGATCGGGTAAAGCTGTTGGCCATCGCGGAATGGCACCTGAATCCGGAAGGTGCCATCGGCGGAGAGTGGAATCTCTTCGCCGCCGATCGTCAGCCTGGCCGAGGGGTCGGTGGCGCCATAAACGATCAGCTCGGCATCGGCCACCAGCCAGAAGGAGCGTTGACGGGGGGCCACCCCACCGATGCCGGACTCGTTGCGACCGCTCGCCCAGACGCCGGCGCCGGAGGCATTGAGGCCCTGCTCCGCCAGGCTGGTGTCCTCCTGCTCGTGGAAGGCCTCGGAGCCACGACCGATGCGGCGCCAACGGGAGGTCGCGGTTTGGTAGAGGCGCTCGTGCAGGCCGGTATCGCTCGATTCCACGGGCAGCGGTGCCGGAGCCGCCGGGGCGGCATCAAGGGAGAAGGGCACGAACTGGTCGAGGATCTGCTCGCTCGGGTGCAGGGCCGGCACCCGGGCCACCGATGAGAAGGCCAGGGAAATCCAGCCGCCGGCACCACTCTTGCGGTAGCCCAGTTCGACGCGGTAGTCGCGATCGCTCAGGGGCACCGGCAAGTACCACTCGGTGGCGTAGCTGTCGACCACCACTTCCTGGAGGGTGTGCGGGTGGGCCGAGCCGCCCGGCAGGCCGGTCACATCGGCAACCCGCAGGCACAGCTGGGTGGCGCCAGCCAGCTTGGCGGCGTCGCGATCGGCTTCGGCAATCTCCCAGAACACGTAAGCCCACTGGGGATCACGGGGAAGAAACACCACCCGCGTTTCCGCCGATGCCCGAGGGGCTGGAGTCAGTTCCGCTTCGATCGACGCCAGCGTTCCGGCGGCGGCTGGTCTTCGCGATTGAATCGCCTCCAGGAGTTCTTCCTTGGATTTACGGCTGTACAGGGTCACGCCGAGATCGCTGGCCACCTGCCGCAGTTGGCGCAGAGTCATCCGTGCCAAAGAGGAGAGGGCTTGGCTCACAGCGATCGATTTCGTTTGGGATCATTCTGACCGCAATTCGATCAGCTGCGAATGCTGCCCGAAGCCGCGTCAGCATCCTCTGACTGCCGCGTTGCCGCTCAGCCACACGATCCCCGTGGCGCCGTTCCCTCGGATCGGCACAAAAAAGCGGCGGGTTCACCGCCGCGTTGCTGCTTTATGAGCCTGGAAGATCGGCCGATCGGGGCCGAGGCCTCAGCGGCCGATGCTGCGGTAGCGCACCTTCGACATGTAGTCGAAGGAGGTGTTGCCGGCGCCGGCGCCGCTGCTGCGCATGGCGGGCAGGGTACGCACCCAGGGCAGGTAGTCCTGAGGGAAGCCACCGCGGGTCTGGCGGGCACGCTCGGGCAGGGTGCGAGCGGTACCGGTGTAGACGATCTGGGGGAAGCCCAGGATGCCGCGGTAGTACGACTCGTAGCGGGGGCTGGTGATGTTGAAGGGGGTCTCGCCGAGGTCGCGGGAACCCACCACGCGGTTGCGGTGATAGGGAACCGTGTCGTAGCCGAAGGCGTCGAGGTATTCCTGGCTGTCCAGGATGTCGTCCACGGCACCGCGAATGCCGCGGGTCATGATCACGGCCGACCAGGCGATCTCTTCGGCGCGGCCATGGACCGGGCGACCGAGCAGCTTTTCAACCAGGTGGCGGGCCACCCGGTAGTTGCTGTTCAGGTTGTAGAAGCTGCGGGTGAAGGTGTCCGACAGGCAGAGGGAGCGGATGAAATCACGCACCGTGATCTGACCATCACGCAGCTGGGATTCCAGGGTGCGGTCGCGGTCGACCTTGAAGGCATGGAAGAAGATCTGGCGGTAGGCCGCCTCGATCACAAAGTTCTGGTCTTCCCGGTCAATGGCTTTGTCCAGGGACACCGCTTTCGGATCCTCGTCCGAACCAACCCGCAGCGGGGCAACCCGGGAGTTCTGGGTGGTTGGTGCGTACTTCAGAAGAGGAAGGGCCACGCGAGCATCGGCATCCGTCGCTTGGGATCGTAGAAGTCCTGCCCCGTTCGCCTTCTATGGCAGGCGGCAGGGCTCACAGTCCGTAACGTTCGTCACCAGCCGAGCGGCGACAGGGCCGCCAGGGCGTCGGGCCGCGCCACGGCAGCCTCGCGGCTGGCGTCACTGGAATCGTTGTCCTGGCAGCGGGTCTCAATGCAGAAGGAGGCGGTGTTCGACAACCCTTCCACGGTGCTGGTGCGCAGCCGGATGTCGGGACCGGCAAAGCTGAAGCGCTCGAGGCTGGCCATGGTTTCGTAGGCCGTGGTCAACAGCAGGCCATCGCGATCATCGAGCTGGAAATGGCCCGCCACCGGCGCGGTCTCGGCGTAGCCCCGATCGCGCAGCAGCAGACCGCGTCGCCCGGCGGCATCGGTGGGGATCAGGCCGAAGAGGCTGTCGCCCTCATGGGCTTCCCCGACCTTGTCCCAGGCCATCGAGGCCGTCCAGCGCACCCGGCAGCCGCCCACCAGGCCGCTCGGGTCCTGCTGGTGCAGCTCGGCGATCGCGATCAGGCGCGGATCATCGGCGGCCACTTCCACCACCTCGATCAGGGAGCCGCCGGCTTCGGCGCGGCGATGCAACAGATGGTGGCTGCTGCGCTGGGAGCGCCAGCGACCGCAGCTCAATCGAAAGAAGCTGAGGGCGTCGGGGATCGGGCCGGTCATGGCGCAGCGGGCGACTGCTGGGATGATCGCAGCTCAGCGGCTCTGGGCGGGAGTTTCGCTGTGCTGTTCGCACCACTCGATCAGCTGCTCAAGCTCCAGGGCCAGGGGGCTGAGGTCCTCGGCTGACGTGGCAGCGCCGATCTGGCGAAGCAGCTCGGCGCTGCTGAGCAGTTGGCGGCAGAAGGCAGCCCTGAAATGCGGATCCTCCGCCAGGAGCGGCTGCCGCTGGGCCCAGGCCACGATCGCGCCGCCATCGGGGGGCGTGCCCTGGCGCCGTCCGGCGATCTCCTGACGGGGGCGCCGGCTGTGGGCCAGCTGGTTCAGCTGAGGGCGCTCGCCTGGGCCCAGGCGGGCGCCGGCCAGCTTGGCGGCATCGGCGGCCGAGAGGGGGCCGGCAGCGCTGGAGGTGGCGCTCATGCGCTGGCGGCAGGCCGAAGCCGGAAGCCGCAGGCGTGGCCCTCCTCCAGGCGCCAGTGAACTCGTTCCACCTGGCAGTCGGGGAAGACGTGACGAATCAGCT
>JBEDHF010000133.1:0-3138 GCA_041174245.1 Cyanobacteriota bacterium | reverse complement strand
GATCTGGGCGGCAGCGGCACCGGAGGCGGCGGCTCTGGCCTGCCTCAGCGTTCTGACGCTGCTGGAGCGCCGGCCGCAGTCCTGCAGGGTGGAGGTGGCGATCGCCACGGGCCGGCCGCATCAGATCCGCATCCATTGCGCCGCCATCGGGGCGCCACTGCTGGGGGATCCGCTCTACCTGGCGGGTGGAGCGGCCCGCGCCTCGGCCCTGCCCGGCGATGGCGGCTACCGGCTCCATGCCCGGTCGCTGACGCTGGCACGGGCCGATGGTTCGCTGCTGCAGCTGCTGGTGGAGCCACCGCCGGACTGACCCGGTGCAGCGGCTGGCACCGAGGGCCCCGTGGCGGGCCCGGGCCGCTGCCACGCTTTCAGCCGATCTCCGCCCTCTGTGCGTGTCCTCGATCTCAGAGGCCCAGCAGCTGTCGCTGCTGGCGATCGCCGCCCGTTTCGTTGATCCCGGCCGGATCGCTGCGGTGCAACCGCTCGGCAACGGCCAGATCAACGACACCTTCCTGGTGCGGCTGCACCCCGCGGCGGCGCCCGCGTCGGGGCCCTGGCCCATGGAGGGCGATCGGGGCTTCGGCCGGGCATTTGTGCTGCAGCGCCTGAATCGGGAGGTCTTCCAGGATCCGGCCGAGGTGATCGCCAACCACCGCATCGTTGAGGAGCACGTCAACCGCCGGCTGCGGGCCGGGGTTCCCGTGTTGTCCGGGCGCCGCTGGGAGCTGCCCGAGCTGTTGCCACCGCGGCAGGAACCGGGGCCGGCGGTGGTGGTGGATGGCGAGCACTGGCGCGCCCTGCGTTTCATCGAGGACAGCCACAGCGTTGAGGTGATCAGCTCGCCTGAGCAGGCCCGGCAGGTGGGCCTGGGCCTGGGGGTGTTCCACCTGCTGATCAGTGATCTGCCGGTGGACCGCCTGGCCGACACCCTGGAGGGGTTTCACATCACCCCCGCCTATCTCGAGCGCTACGACGCCATCGCTGCCGGCATCCGCGCCCCGCAGGACCTCGCCGAACCGATCCCGGCGGACTGGCTGCAGCAGCGCCGTTGGTGTGAGGCGTTCATCGAGGAGCGGCGCGCCCTGGCGCCAGTGCTCGAGCAGGGCCGCGCCGCCGGTCTGTTGCCGCTGCGGCCGATCCATGGCGACCCCAAGGTCAACAACCTGCTGCTCGATCCCGGCACCGGGGCGGCGATCGCCCTGATCGATCTCGATACCGTCAAGCCTGGGCTGGTGCATTACGACATCGGCGATTGCCTGCGCTCCGGCTGCAATCCGCTCGGGGAGGACACCACCGACCTGGCGGCGGTGCAGTTCGATGCCGAGCTGTTTGAGGCGATCCTCTCCGGCTATCTCTCGGTGGCCCGCCATTTCCTGACACCGCCCGACTGGGAGGCGCTGCTGGTGGCGCCGCGGTTGCTGGCCTTTGAGCTCGGGCTGCGCTTCTACACCGATCACCTGGAGGGCGACCCCTACTTCCGGGCCCGTGATCGCCGCCACAATCTCGATCGGGCCCTGGTGCAGTTCCATCTGGCCGCCAGCATCGAGGCCCAGCACGAGCGGCTGGCGGCGATCGTGGAGGCGTTGCGATGAGCCGCTCCACGCCAGGGCAACCGCCCGCTGCCTGGCAGCGGCTGCAACCCTTCCCCGGTTCGCTGCCCCAGCCCCTGGCCGAGCGGTTGGAGCTGCGCGGAGCCTGCACCTGGCAGCAGGGGCAGCTGCGGCTGCGCTTCCAGCTCCAGGGCGCCCTGGAGAGCCTGATCCTGCCGGCCGTCTCGCCGGCACCGGCTCGCTGCGTCGGTCTCTGGCAGCACACCTGCCTGGAGGCCTTCTGGGGCCAACGCGACCAGCTGCGGTACTGGGAGCTCAATGCCAGCCCCAGCGGCGACTGGGCGCTCTATCGCTTCGAGCGCTACCGCCACGGCCAGCTGCCTGAGCCGCTGCCCAAGCCCCCGCACAGCCTCTGGACCCTCACACCGGCCACGGCTGGGCGAGCGGCGCAGCTGGCGCTGGAGCTGGTGCTGGAGGGGCCCGCGGCGGCGACCGGGGCGGCGGCGCTGGCGGCTGGAGATCTGGAGCTCTCACTCACCGCCGTGCTGGAGCATGCCGATGGGCGCCTCAGCTACTGGGCCCTGGCCCATCCGGGCCCGGAGCCCGATTTTCATGATCGCCAGGGTTTTCGGCTGCAGCGATGAGGGGTCTCCAGGCTGCCGTGCTGGTCGGGCGGAGCGGGCCCGATAGCGTCGTCGCCAGCGAGCCCCCGCCTCCGATGCCCCTGTTGTCCCTGCGTTGCCGCTCTCTTAGGGCGATGGCCGCGGCCCTGCTGCTCGGTTCCCTCAGCCTGGGCTGCGCCCGGGCCCAGCCGCCGTCAGCGGCGGCGCTGCTGCCGGAGGTGCCCGGGCTGCCCCGCCAGCCGGATGGGCGCCACTACCCACGGCTGCCGGCCGATCCGGCGGCCCTGGCCCGGCAGCTGATGGCGGTGGAGCAGGCGGTGCGCGATCCGGCCACCGCAGAAGCAGAGCTGCCCGCCCTCGGTCACCAGCAGCAGGTGATCTATCGGGTGCTGGCAGCCCGGCCGGCCCAGGCCAACCAGGTGCTGCCCCAGCTCAGCCCCCGCTGGCGATCGGTGGCCCGGAGGGCGATCGCCGCCCGCCGCGAATTTCTGGCCATGCACCGCGGCGCTCCGGCGGCCACCGTGCCGGCCTGGCGGATCGTGGCGCCGGCGCCGCGCCAGGCGCTGCTGGCGTCCTACCAGCGCGCCGCGGCCGCCACCGGCATCCCCTGGGAGGTGCTGGCGGCGGTCAATCTGGTCGAAACCGGCCTGGGGCGGATTGATGGGGTGTCGGTGGCCGGCGCCCAGGGGCCGATGCAGTTCCTGCCGAGCACCTGGGCGGAAGCGGGGATCGGCAGGGGCAACATCCGCCACTACGACGACGCCATCCAGGCGGCGGCCCGCTACCTGGTGCGCCGGGGGGGACCCGGCGATCTGCGTCGGGCGCTCTGGGGCTACAACAACAGCGACCATTACGGCCGGGCCGTGCTGCTGTACGCCGAACTGATCCGTGAGGATCCGGCGGTGTTCCGCGGCTTCTACCACTGGGAGATTCACGTGCCCACCGTCGCCGGCGATCTCTGGCTG
>JBEDHF010000132.1:0-2986 GCA_041174245.1 Cyanobacteriota bacterium | reverse complement strand
TCAGCAGCGCCGGGCTCAGGCCCGCCGCCGCCGCCAGCTCCGCCTCAGCCGGCTTCTCGCCGCCGGCACGCAGCGTCAGCTCCGCCTCCAGCTCCTCGATCGCCATCAGCTCCTGCACCTGACGGCCCAGCGTGATCTCCTGCTCGTGCGTCAGCAACGGCACGCGTCCGATGTCGCGTAGGTAGGAACGCACCAGGTCGCCACCTCCGAGCGAGGAACCATCGGCTGCAGCGAGGGACAGGGACGGCATGGAGAGGTGATTACGAAACGCCTTGGTTTCGCAAAGTTATCACCTTTTTTTCCGGTTTCCCTGCCGCGCCGGCTGGGGGGAGTTCCGTACCGGCCGGAGGCGATGCTGGAGCTCTGCCTTCCCCCCGGCTCCGGGGCTGCGTTGCCCGCTTGCCTCCATCCCGCCCTCAGCCCGATCTGCCGGAACGCTCCCGGCCGCCTTCGGCCCCGGCCGCCGCTGCCGGCGCAGACCTGGAGGCCACCGCCGCAGAACCGCAGCGGCTGCAGAAACTGCTGGCGGCCGCTGGGGTCTGCTCACGCCGTCAGGCCGAAGCGCTGCTGCTTCAGGGGCGGGTGCGCTGCAACGGCCGCATCGCCGCCCTCGGCGATCGGGCCCTGCCGGGCCGCGATCAGATCGCGGTCGATGGCCAGCCGCTGCATGCCCGAGCGGAGGCGATCACCGTGCTCCTGAACAAGCCCGCCGGCGTCGTCAGCAGTTGCCACGACCCCGATGGGCGGCCGACGGTGCTTGATCTGCTGCCGCCGGCGCTGGCCCGGGGCACCGGCCTGCATCCGGTCGGCCGGCTCGACGCCTGGAGCCGGGGCGCTCTGCTACTCACCAACAACGGAGCGCTCACCCTGCGGCTCACCCATCCGCGCTTTGCCCACAGCAAGACCTACCGCGTCCGCGTCGAGGGCCAGCCGGATCGGGCCAGCCTCGAGCACTGGGCCGCCGGCGTGCCCCTGGATGGCCAGCCGAGCCAGCCCGTCCAGCTGCGCTGCCTGGAGCAAGACGCCCGCAGCTGCCTGCTGGAGCTGGTGATGCACGAAGGTCGCAACCGGCAGATCCGCCGCACCGCCGCCGCACTGGGCCACCGGGTGCTCGATCTGCAGCGGATCGCCATTGGATCGATCGCATTGGCGGACCTGCCGGAAGGGCGCTGGCGCCGGGTTGACCCACAAGAATGGGAGCACTGGATCGACCTGCCCTGAGCGGGCCTCCCCTGACGAATGCCGAGGCCTTCCCTGATTGAGACCCTGCGGCACCGGTTTCGTGCTGGTGCTGACGCCAGGCAGGCTGATGCGGAAACAACCGCCGCCGCTGAAGGGATCGATCCCCTGCTGGAGGCTGGCCGGCTGTTGCGCCAGGCCCGCGAGGATTCGGGCCTGAACCTGCGCCAACTGGCCCTCGACACCCGCATCAGCACCACGGTGCTGGAGGCCCTGGAGCGCGGCTGGCGCGATCGTCTGCCGGAGGTGGCTTACCTGCGCACGATGGTGCCGCTGCTGGAGCGGCGGCTGCAGCTGCCGGAAGGAAGCCTGCAGGCGGCCCTGCCCCTGATGGAGGCGGAGCAGGACGACCATCCCGGCCGGCCCCAGCGGTTGCGACGCTTCACCCCCGGCTCGATCGACGTCTTCAGTAGCTGGCAGGGAACCGTGATTTACGGCGCCATCACCCTCGGCCTGATCTACGCCATCAATCTGCAGCAGGAGCGGTTGGCCCAGGCCAACCTGCTCACCCGCACGCCGCTGGTGCCGGCGCCCCTGCCCGCAGCACGCCCCGCAGCCAGGCCGGCGCTGGCCGCAGCTCAGGCCGATGGCAGCAGCCTGCTGCTGCAGCGTTACCCCGATCTACGCCCATTGGCGGGGCCCGGACCGGCCCTGAAGCTGGACCGCCTCGATCAGGACGACGCGCGCCTGACCTTCGGGCGCCTGCAGCTGACCCTGAAGCAACCGAGCCGGGTGACGATCAACGCCGCCGACGGGCGCCGGGTGAGCGAACTCCAGGGCGCCCGAGGCACGGTGGAGCTACCGCTGCTGCCGCCGCTGACGGTGACGATCGAACCGCCGCCCCAGGCCGGCGGGGTGCGCTGGAACGACGTGGCCGTCAAGGCCGACAGCGAGCAGCCCGGTCAGTTCCTGATCGGTCCCCGTCCATAGCGGCGGGCCATCGCGCCGTAGCCCGCCAGGGGACCCTCCAGGGAATCGATCGACTGCTGCAGCCGCCAGCTCCAGTTGCCCTCGGCGGTCCCCGGGGTGTTGAAGCGGGCTCGATCGTCGAGTTCCAGCAGATCCTGCAGCGGCACCACCACCAGGCCCGCCGGACTGGCCAGGCCCAGCTCCAGCAGCTGCCAGCCCGGGGCGATCACCGGCCCGCCGATCTCCGCCTCCACCCGCTCGCGGCCCTCAGCATCGAGGCCCTGCCACCAACCGACCGTGGTGGCGTTGTCGTGGGTGCCCGTGTAAACCACCCAGTCGGGGCCTTCGATGTTGCTGGGTAGGTAGGGGTTGGTGGCATCGCCATCAAAGGCAAACTGCAGCACCTTCATGCCACTGAGCTGATGGCGATCGCGCAGGGCCTCGACATCCGGGGTGATCACCCCGAGGTCTTCAGCGATCAAGGGCAGCCTCTGCTCGGCCACGGGAAGGCCGGAGCGACGCGCCAGCTGACGACGCAGCCCCCGCAGCAGCGCCCGGCCCGGGGAGCGGCGCCAGCGCCCGTGCTCCGCCGTCGGATCCTTGCCCGGCACGCTCCAGAAGGCCCCGAGGGCCCGGAAGTGATCGAGGCGCAGCACATCCACCAGCTCCAGCTGCCGCTCCAGCCGCCGCAGCCACCAGCGAAAGCCCGAGAGGCGATGCCAGAACCAGCGGTAGACCGGTGTGCCCCAGAGCTGGCCGGTGGCGGCGAAGTAATCGGGCGGCACACCGCTCTGCTGACGAAGGCTGCCGGCCGGCCCCAGCGAGAACAGGGTCGGAT
>JBEDHF010000131.1:0-3580 GCA_041174245.1 Cyanobacteriota bacterium | reverse complement strand
GGCGAGTGCCTGCGTGGCGATCTGCGGGAGCTTCTCGACCAGCTGCCGGAACTGCAGGGGCGGGTGCTGAAGCTGCGCTACGGCATCGATGGCGAGGAGCCGATGAGCCTGACCGGCATCGCCCGCAGCCTCGGCATGAGCCGCGACAAGACCCGCGGCCTCGAGCGCCGGGCCCTGGAGACGATCCGCCAGCTTTCCGCCGATCTTTCGGCCTACCTGGTGGCCTGAGGCTTGTGAAGGGCGGCGCGGCCGGCTAGAACGGTGCTCATTTCCTTCAGGGACTGATGAGCTCCTTCAGCGATTCCGAGGCCAACAGCAAGAAGCTTGCCGCTGGCCTGCTGGGCATCTTTCTTGGTTGCTTCGGTATTCATAAGTTTGTGCTCGGCTATACAACCTCAGGGGTGATCATGCTTCTTGTCACAATTCTCACCTGCGGTTTCGCTGGGTTTGTGATGGGAATCATTGGCTTGATCGAGGGTATTCTTTATCTCACGAAGTCCGATCAGGAATTCCGCGAGATCTACATCGATGGCGCCCGCGAGTGGTTCTGAGGCGGCGCAGCGACCGTCCAGCTGGCGATAACGATCCGAGCCTCCTGGCGCCTGAGCGAGCAGCCCGTTCGTCTCGGCTGAGGATTCCCATGGGCACGGCCGCGGCCTTCGGCGCGGCGGCCCTGGTCAGCGCTGAGCTGTTTTCCCGCGTCGGCGATGGCGGCAGCCAGTGGCTGCTTGCCTTGGCGGCGATGCTGCCGTTGCAGGCGGTGGCCTTGGTCTGGATCTGGAGCCAGCGGCGTAACCTCAGCGGCCGCCAGAGCGGCCCTGAGGAGCTCTGAGCCGACGCCATCTGGGTGGCGCTGGATGTCACCCCAGAACCGGCCTGGGCGGCAGCCCTGAAGCGCTGATTGTTTCCAGGGGCCTGCTCGGTTTCCGCCCCCGCGGCTGAGGGCGGAGGCGCCGAAGCCGCCAATCCTGGATCAGAAGAACTGGTCGAAGTTGTCGAAATCGACGGCCTTGAAGTTGCCGGCCTGCACCTGCTCCATCAGCCGCTCCAGCTGCACCCACAGGGCCCCGGCGGTGAGCAGCGACAGCAGCAGGGCCACCAGCAGGGCCGTGCCGCCCCCGAAGCCGAACACCTGCAGGCTGCCGCCGATGAACAGGGTGGTGCCCAGGATCGTGCCGGTCCAGGAGAGGGTGGTCTCGAAGGTGCCGAGCGGCAGCAGCGCCAGGCGATCCTGTTTCCAGCCATCGAGGCGGTCCTGCACCAGGCGGGCGAAGGTGAGACCGCAGAGCACGCCGATCGCCAGGCCGAGGCCGGCCACCAGGTAGGGGGGCTGCAGCATCGGCGCCATCTCCAGCATCAGCTCGGCGGCATCGAGATCGCCGTAGAGGCCGCTGGCCACCTCCGCGTTGGCTTCGCCCGGGGTGAGCACGGCCACAGAGGCCTGGGCCAGGGCGATCAGGAGGGGGGTCACGGTGATGGAGCAGGCAATGCAGCGACGACCCTAAGGCCGTCTCCCCCATGGCTGAGGCTGCGGCTCAGGCCGCCGCCAGGGGATTGAGCCGCTGCATCAGCCCCTGGGCCAGCTGGGAGGCCAGTTTCCGCGGACCGAAGGTGCGTCCGAGCAGCTGCAGCAGCGCCTGCAGGTCGGCCGTGCTCAGGCGGTTGTCCTTGACCAGCAGCAACAGCAGCCGCTGGCGCAGGCTGCGGCCGTCGGCGGTGAGCAGCAGCCGCAGCCCGGCCCCGGCCACCGGCAGCAGGTCGCCGCTGCCGCCATCGTTGTCGACCACCGCCAGCAGGTTCTCGAGCCGATCGAGCTGCAGCCGGCCGTCGCGATCAAAGATCACCTCCAGCAGCTTCTCGCGCATCTCGGCGGTGTCCCCCGCCAGCAGGCGCCTGGCCACGTAGGGATAGGCGACGCGGATGATCCGGAAGTCGGGATCGAGCCGCATCGCCAGTCCTTCCTGGCTGACCACCGCCCGGATGATCAGCGCGAACCGCGCCGGCACCCGGAAGGGATAGGCGTACATCAGCTCCGAGAAGCGGTCGGTGATCGCCTTGAAGTTGAACGAGCCCACGTTCTCCCCCAGAGCGCCGCCGAGCACCTCCTCCAGGGCCGGCACGATCGGGGTGACATCGGTGTTGGGGTTGAGGAAGCCGAGGCTGACGAAGTCCTGGGCCAGGGCCTGGAAGTCGCGGTTGATCAGGTGCACCACCGCCCCAGTGAGGGTGAGGCGATCGCTGTCGCTGATCGAATCCATCATCCCGAAGTCAACATAGGCGACATGGCCCAGATTGCCGCTGCGGCCGGGCAGGGCGAACAGGTTGCCGGGATGGGGATCGGCATGGAAATAGCCGAATTCCAGCAGTTGCTGCAGGCCGGCGATCACGCCGGTGCGGATCAGGGCGGTGGGATCGAGGCGCTTGGCTTCCAGTTCGCGCCGTTGCTGCAGCTTGGTGCCGTTCACCCAGGCGGTGGTCAGCACGCGGCGGCTGCTGAGGCTGCGCTCCACCGCCGGTACGGTCACGGCGGCATTGCCGGCGAACATGCGGGCGAAACGCTCGGCGTTGTCGGCCTCCCGCCGGTAATCGATCTCCTCGAACAGGCTGCGACCGAATTCATCGATGATCTCGCCCAGCCCAAAGCCGAGGTTGAGCGGCAGCACCGGGGCGCTGAGCACGGCCAGCATCCGGATCAGCACCAGATCGCGCCGCAGCTGCACCTCCAGCTGCGGCCGCTGCACCTTCACCGCCACCCAGTCGCCGCTGTGCAGGCGCGCCTTGTACACCTGCCCGAGGCTGGCGGCGGCCACCGGATGCTCCGGGAAGCTGGCGAACAGCTGCTCCGCCGGTGCCCCCAGCTCGGTTTCGATCACCGCCAGGGCGATGGCGTGCGGGTAGGCCGGCAGGTCGTCCTGGAGGCGGGTGAGCTCATCGAGCCAGTCGCGCCGCACCAGATCCGGCCGGGTGGAGAGGGCCTGGCCCACCTTGATGAAGCAGGGGCCGAGCCGGGTCAAGGTGGTGCGGATTCTCACCGCCAGTCCCTGCTGCACGCTGCGGCTGCTGCTGTTGCCCTGGACCACCAGCGCCAGGGCGAGGCTGAGCAGGGCGCTGAGCACCACGATCAGGCGGCTGATCAGGATCCAGGGGCGCGCCAGCAGCCAGGCCCGATCGGCCTGGGGGTTGTACACGGGCGCTTCTGCGGTCAAGGGGCCAGGCCAAGGAGCCAGGATGCTAGGCAGCCTCGCTTCGCGCCAGTGATGCGCCTGTCCCGGCACCGTGGTTGACCCCGCCGCGCCAGATCTGCTGACGTTGCTGGCCGCCCGCGGGCCCCGGGGCCTGCTGCCCCTGCATCTGCCGGCCCATGGCCGCGGGCGCGGCCTGACACCGGCCCTGCGGCGCTTGCTCCGCTGCCCCCCAGGCGCCTGGGATCTACCCGAATTGCCCCAGCTTGGGGGGCCGCTGCAGGCGGAGGGTGCCGTGGCCGCAAGCCAGCACCGCTGCGCCGCCCTGCTCGGAGCCAGCCACTGCTGGTTCGGCGTCAATGGCGCCTCGGGGCTGCTGCAGGCGGCCCTGCTCGCCC
>JBEDHF010000130.1:0-5993 GCA_041174245.1 Cyanobacteriota bacterium | reverse complement strand
GCCCCAGTCCACGCCCCAGCCGGGCCAGGCCCAGCAGGATCAGCGTCGCCAGCGCCAGCGTCAGCAGCGGCTCTGCCCAGGTCGGCAGCGATGCCGCCACCGACTGCCGCCACAGTTGCAGCCACGGTTGTGTTGTTGCCGCCCCCGCTGGTCTCATTGCGGCAGCTGCAGGTGTTCACGGAAGAAGGCCTCGGTGGCCTCCAGCACCGCCAGACGCACGGCCCCGTCGCGGAAGCCGTGGCCCTCGTTGGCGAAATGCTTCACCGTCACAGGCACGCCGCGCTGGCGCAGGGCGGCGGCCATCGCTTCGGTCTGGGCCGGGGGAACGACAGGATCGAGATCGCCCTGGAAGAAGATCACCGGCGCTTCGATGCCAGCCACCTGGTTCAGCGGCGAGCGCTGGTCATAAAGGGGCCGGCCTTCCGGCCAGGGGGCAATCAGCGCCTCGAGATAACCGGCTTCAAACCGGTGCCCGTCGGCGACCAGGGCCGTGAGATCGGCCACGGCGTAGCGGCAGGCCCCCGCCTTGATCGCCGTTCCCCGGGCCAGGGCGGCCAGGGTGGTGAATCCGCCGGCGCTGCCGCCCTCCATCGCCACTTTCTCGGCGCTGGCCAGGCCGCGCGCCACCAGGGTCTGGGCTGCCGCCAGGCAGTCGTCCACATCAACGACCCCCCACTGGCCGTTGAGGCGTTCGCGGTAGGCGCGCCCGAAGCCGCTGGAGCCGCCGTAGTTGACATCGACCACGCCCCAACCGCGGCTGGTCCAGAACTGGATGCCGAGGTTGAGGCCGGTGCGGGCCATGGCCGTGGGACCGCTGTGGCTGCGGATCAGCAGCGGCGCCTCGGCATGGCCGCCACCCAGCGGCGGGTAGTACCAGGCGTGGGTCGGAGCGCCGCCGTGGCCGTCGAAGGTCAGGCCCTCCGGTCGCGCCAGCTGGTCCGTGCTCAGGGGACAAGAGCCGGCGGGCTCGTGCCGGTAGCTGCCGGCTGCGAGATCGACCTCCAGCAGGCCGGTGGGGCTGGTGGCTGCACCGGCCACCAGCACGGCGCGACCGTCTTCGGCACTCAGGCCCTCGAGATCATCGAAGGGGATCGCCAGCGGTTGCCACTGGCGGTGGCTGGGCGGCAGATCGAGGCGGATCTGCCCCAGCTCCCAGCGACCCTGACGGCAGGCCAGCGCCAGCAGTCGTTCGCCATCCCAGGCGATCGTTCGCATCCCGAACACCCACTGGGGGGTGGCCAGATCGGCGGCCATCGGCAGCACCGCTTCCCAGGCGGGCAGGGCCGGTTCTGAACCGTCGCTGGCCTGGCCGATTGTGCAGGCGTCGGCCTCGGCGGCCACCAGCCGATCGAGGTTCCACCAGCCGCTGCGATCGCACACCACCAGCAGATCTCCGGCGCCGGCGCCGCTGAGCCAGAGCGGCTGGAAGACGGCCACTCCCACCGCATCGTCGCCGCTGGAGCCGGCCAGGCGCCGGGGGGCAGCCAGGCTGCCGTCCGCCTGCACCGCCGCCATCACGAGCTGGCTGCGGTCCCAGGGCATGAACGGCTGTTGCCATTCCACCCAGGCCAGTTGCAGGCCCTCGGGGCTGAGGGCGGGATAGCCGCAGAAGTCGAGTGCCTGATGCAGCAGCTTGGGCGTCATCGGGCTGGGATCCGGCGCCAGGCCCCGATGCAGCGGCACCGCCACCAGGGCATCGGTGCCCTGGTATTCGCGCACCCCGATCCAGCGGTGGCCGTGGCCATCGATCAGTCCGCCCCCGAAGGCTCCCGCCTCAGGGTCAGCCGCTGTCAGGGCCCTGGCCTCGCCGAGAGGCTGGCCGGCTGGGTCGAGATTGTGCTGCCAGAGGCGGCCATCGCTGGCATCGACAAAGACCACGACGATGCTGCCGTCGGTCAGGGCCCCGACGGCGTAGGCGCCGCCGCCGTAGGTATGCACCCGGCTGCGCAGGTTCCGGGGTGCCGGCGTCAGCTCTCGTGCCGGCTGATCACGCTGAGCGCGCAGCATCAAGGTGGTGCGGCCCCCTTCCTGGGGCCGCTGCTCCAGCCAGAACAGCAGCCCCTGCACCAGCTGCGGCTCCAGCAGTCCCGGTGAGGAGCCGACGGCGGCGGCGGCGGACAGGGGGGCGGACACGGACAAGGTGGCAGGGCGGCGACTTCTAGAATCCCCTCAGGTAGAGGAGTTGGCTTGGCCAGTAGTTTCGCCAGGATGGCCCAGTCCGCTGTGAAGGCCAGCCGACGGGTTCAGGTGTCGAAGGAGCCACCGGCGGAGCCTCCCCTGGTGATCCACACCCTCGGCGACGCCGTGCTGCGGCAGCCGGCCCGCCGGATCAGCAAGGTCGACGATGAGATCCGCGACCTGGCCCGGGCGATGCTGCGCTCGATGTATCACGCCAAGGGCATCGGCCTAGCGGCTCCGCAGGTGGGGATCAACAAGCAGCTGATCGTGATCGATCTGGAGCCGGACAACCCCGATCATCCGCAGATGGTGATGATCAATCCAGAGATCCGCACCACCGGCGGCGGCCTCTCCACCTACGAGGAGGGCTGCCTGAGCGTGCCGGGGGTCTACCTCGATGTGGTGCGGCCGTCGGTCGTGGAGGTGTCGTACCGCTGCGAACAGGGCCGTCCGCAGCGGATCAAGGCCGACGGGCTGCTGGCCCGCTGCATCCTGCATGAGATGGATCACCTCAGCGGTGTGCTGTTCGTCGATCGCGTCACCGATGAGCTCAGCCTCAACGAGGGGCTGAAGGAGAAGGGCTTCGAGCGCGCCGATGTCCATTCGATCGCCTGACGCCACCCGCTTCGCTGCTGTTCTCTTCCCTTTCGCGATCGACCGATGACGATGAAACCGCTGGCCGGCCTGCTGCTGGCCCTGGCCTGCCTGCTGGGTATCGCTGCCACCGGCTCGGTGTTTGAGCTGGCCTACGGCGATCCGGATCTCGGCACGACCACGACGCGCTGGATTCTTGGGGCCAGCCTGCCCGGCACCTTGATCAGCCTCTGGCTGGCCGTGCGCCTGAATCAACCGGACTGAGCCCTGGCGGTGGGGCCTGCGGCTCCATACGATCAGCAGACCTTTGGCTCACGTCTGTGACACGCCCTGATTCCCGTTCGGCCCTGTTCTCAGCAGCGACCCTGCTGGCGACGGGCCTGTCGCTGGGGATGGGCGCGCCGGCGAGCGCCCAGAAAGCGCTCTTCCTGGCCAAGGAGGTGCCCCAGGAGCGCTTCATCCTCGTGGCGGCACCGATCGGTTCGGGGGAGCGGGCCCAGCTGAACATCTACGAACAGCTCAACGATCGCCGCCCCTGTTTCAGCACCTCGGGGGGGGATCCGGTGATCGTCAACCCGCTGCTGGGAACCTTCGACTTCACGGGGATCTGCAACCGCTTCATCGATGCCAACGGCTTCTCGCTGCGGATCGGTGAGGTTGATCTGGCCACCAGCTACCGCCTCAGCGTCGTGCGTCAGCAGGGCGACACGGTGCTGCTGGCGGTTCCCCTCAAGGCCACGGCGGGGCCTGAGCTGTTGATCGCCCGCACCCATGGCACGGCTCCGGGCTTCCTGCAGCTGCGCTTTGAGCCGGGGTGGGCGCTGAAGCGCCGTCATTTCGGGCCGCGTCCCCTCGGCCACATCTACATCCATCGCGAGCCGGCGGCAGAGACGGCGACCGCACCCGCGCCGGCCACCGTGCCCGCCGCTGCAGCTGCTACACCGGCGGCGGCTGCCGCTACCCCCAGGGCCGTGCAGCCACTGCCTGGCGCTCAGCCGGCGGCCCAGCCCGTGAACCGGCCGGCGCCCCGGCCTGTGACCCCGCAGCCGGCGACCCTGCCGGTCGTTCCTGCCCCGGCGGCCGCTGTGCCGGCCGTGCGCCCGAACGCTGCCGTGGCGGTGCCGCCCAGCCCTCGGGCTCAGACCGTGCCGACCGTTCTCCAGGCCCCCCGATAGGGCACTTGCTACGATCGATCGTCTTGCCCCCTTGCGTGGTTCATGACTCAGGTCACCGTCGGCGAAAACGAAGGCATCGAATCAGCCCTGCGCCGGTTCAAGCGCCAGGTGTCCAAAGCGGGCATCTTTGCCGACCTCAAGCGCCTCCGTCACCACGAAACCCCGACGGAGAAGTACAAGCGCAAGGCTCAGCAGCGTCGTCGTCGTCGCTGATTCCCGGCTCGAGGGACGCTGGTTCAGCACCTCTCTGGGCTGAAAACAGTTGGCTTGTTTTGGTCGGTTGTGACTGCAGCGAGCCATCTGCTTGCCGTACGTGCCCAGCCTGAGCTGAGCTAGCTTTCCTTCGGTCTTCATCCTTTGGCCTTGATGCCTGCAGGCGCCGATAGCACCCGTTCAGTGCTGTCGGCGCTTGTTGCACGCCAAGGCCTTTTGGCTCCTGATGGGCGTCGAGCGCTATCGGCACGTGATCCCTTTGGAGCGCGGCTGGCGCTTGCTGGATCCGGAGAGCTGGAAACGCAGGCTTGATTTCGAGCTCCAGTCGGTGCCTGCAGGCTTGTGAGGCCTGGCTGGCTGGCGCTCCGCCAGAGACCTTGTCACCGCCTGGAGGCCGTCCAGCCGCTCTCTACTGGTTGATTCGCTGGGGGGTGGGCTTGCAGCGGTTGGTATTGTGCCCCCGGCTCATGCCCGGGGGGTGCTGCTGCCGTTGTCCCTGGCCAGGCTTTGGCCTCGGAGGCAAGGAGGCGGGAGATGGTGCCCCCATCGATGGAGCCCCGCTCCGAAGCCGGCGAACGATGCGGCGAGGAGTAGGCCTGGGCCTGCTCCTGGCGGCTCTGAGGGATCGCGACGGTGCTTCTGCTTCAGCAGCCGCTCGCTTCAGGCCATGGCTGCCGGCAGGCCTGAGGCGGGCTTCGATCGCCATCAGCTGTCGGCGGTCACCACCAGTTGGTCGAGGCAGCGGAAGCCGAGGGCTTCGGCCATGGTTTCGGCGCTGATGCGCTCGAGCCCTCGAAGATCGCTGATCGTCAGGGCCACCCGCCACAGGCGCTCACCACTGCGGGCGCTCAGGTGCCGGCAACGCATTGCTCCCTGCCAGAGATCCACCGCCTTGGCGTCGATCGGCAGCAGGGTGCTGATCGCCCGCGGGGCCAGCTGGGCGTTGCTGACGCCATCGGGATTGCGGCGTTTCATTCGCTCCCGGGCCAGCCGCACCCGCTCGGCCACTTGGCGGCTCGATTCGTGGCTGCTCAGATCCGAGCCAGCGCCGTCGCTGCCGCCGGTCTTGGCCTGCCGCCGGCGATCATCGGCGCCCAGGCGGTAGTCGGCGGCCAGGATGCCTGGGTCAAGGCGGCGCACCATCACCTGCAGGTCGATGCGGTCGAGCAAGGGGCCGGTGAGCTGGTTCCAGTACTGCTGGCGCCGCCGCTCTCCGCATTGGCAGGCTCGCTCCGGATCGCCATGCCAACCGCAGGGGCAGGGATTGCTGGCGGCCACCAGGGCCACCTGGCAGGGGAAGTGGTTCTGCTGACGGGTGCGGTGGATCCGGATCTCGCCTTCCTCCAGCGGTTGGCGCAGCTGGTCGAGCACATCGCGGCGGAATTCGGCCATTTCATCGAGAAACAGCACGCCGTGATGCGCCAGGGACAATTCGCCTGGCCGCGGGAAGATGCCGCCGCCCACCAGGGCCGCGGCCGAACAGCTGTGGTGCGGGGCCCGGAAGGGGCGATCGCGGATCAGCCCGCCCCCGGGGGGAATCAGCCCCGCCACCGAATGGAGCTGGGTCACCATCAGGGCCTCATCGGGCTCCAGCGGTGGCAGCAGCCCGGCCAGGCGCCGCGCCAGCATCGTCTTGCCACTGCCGGGTGGTCCCACCAGCAGCAGGTGATGGGCTCCGGCCGCGGCGATCTCGAGGGCGCGGCGGCCCAGGGGCTGGCCGCGCACATCGGCCAGGTCGGGGGGCTGTGCCGCCGGACCTGAGGGCACTGCCGGTAGCTGCGGATCCGCGTCGGGCCCCGGGGCGCCCTGGGGTGCCGTCAACCAGTCCATAAG
>JBEDHF010000129.1:0-7782 GCA_041174245.1 Cyanobacteriota bacterium | reverse complement strand
CAGGCCGCCCCGCCGGCTGGGCAGCCGGAGACGTTCACCACGAACTGGTTCCAGCTGTGGCCATCAGGGCCGGCCTCGGGCAGGGCCACGCCCTCCAGGGCACCGAGGGCTTCGAGGTAGGTGGAGGCGATCCGGCGCCGCTGCGCCACCCAGGCCTCGAGATGGGGCAGTTTCACCGTCAGCACGGCCGCCTGGATGGCGTCGAGGCGGCTGTTGTAGCCGAGGGCGGTGTGCAGGTAGCGGCGCGGCATGCCGTGCACGGCCAGCTCGCGCATCCGCTGGGCCAGCTGCGGATCCCGGCAGGTGATCGCACCGCCATCACCGGCGGCACCGAGATTCTTGGTGGGGAAGAAGCTGAAGCAGCCGGCATCCCCCCAGCTGCCCACGGGCCGCCCAGCCCAGCTGGCGCCGCTGGCCTGGGCGCAGTCTTCGATCACCTTCAGGCCGTGGCGGCTGGCAATGGCGCAGACCTGCTCCATGTCGACCGGCCGGCCGAACAGGTGCACCGGCATCAGGGCCCGCGTGGCCGGCGTGATCGCCGCTTCCATCTGCTCGAGATCGATCAGATAGGTGCGTGGATCCACATCGACGAACACCGGTGTGGCGCCGACGGCGCTGATCGCTTCGGCGGTGGCGAAGAAACTGAAGGAGCAGGTGATCACCTCATCACCTGGGCCGATTTCCAGGGCCCGCAACGCCAGGATCAGGGCATCGGTGCCGCTGTTGCAGCCGATGGCATGGGGGCTGCCGCAGGCTTCGGCAAAGCTGGCTTCAAAAGCGGTGATCGTCGCGCCGCCGATGTACTGACCACTGCGCAACACCTTCAGAACGGCGTCGTCCAGCTCCGATCCCAGGCGGATCAGCTGCTCACTGAGGCTGAAGGGAGGCACTTGCATGACGGAAACCTTAAGACCCAGGTGCGGGTTCCCGCCCCCTTGGCCGTTACGGGATCAGGCGCTGGCGTTGCTCAGGGGCTTGTCGGGTGCCACTTGATGTTGCAGCCGATCGCGGGGCGCTGGTCCGGGTTCACGGCCTGGCCGCTCAGCACCGCCTCCAGGGCGGCGCGCAGGTCG
Source organism: Cyanobacteriota bacterium (assembly GCA_041174245.1). GTDB lineage: Bacteria > Cyanobacteriota > Cyanobacteriia > PCC-6307 > Cyanobiaceae > CAIXOZ01. The sequence continues at coordinate 6,709 of JBEDHF010000129.1, read as the reverse complement.
CCACCATCGCAGGGCAGGCCGTTGCCGGGGCGGCTGCCATCGAGCTGGCCGCGATACACGAGCCGATGGGCGGCATCAAAGAGGAAGGGATCGGGGGTGCAGGCCGCCTGGAAGGCCCTGGCCACGCTCTGGTCGGCATCGAAGAGATAGGGAAACGACCAGCCGCAAGCCTCCGCCTGGGCCCGCAGACCGTCGGGGCCGTCCTGGGGGTGGGTGAGCACGCTGTTGCTGGCGATGCCGATCAGCTGGACGCGCTCGCCGTAGTCGGCCGCCAGCCGGCCCAGCTCAGCTTCGATGTGTTTCACGTAGGGGCAGTGGGCGCTGAGGAACAGCACCAGCACCGGCCGCGCCTGCAGGTTGGCGCTGTCAACGGGTGCGGCATCCGCTGGCGCCAGCACCGAGGCCAGGCGGAAGGCCGGCAGTGGCGTACCCAGCGCCAGCATCGTGGAGGGGGTGAGGGCCATCGGTGCGTTCTGCCGGGAGGTCTGGGGGCACCCTGCCAGGTCCGGGGGGCCGGGGTGTCTTCTGGTCTGTCTGGGCGGGGCAGCGGCAGGGGCTGCGCCTCAGGCTCCCTGCTGGCTCCAGAGGGCCCAGACCCTGGATTCGGCGCGGCGCCAGTAGCGGCTGAAGCGTCGAAGATCCACCGGCTCCTCCAGAACCACGAAGGGCTCGACAGCCAGCACCTGCACCGGCAGCTGCTGGCGCAGTCGTTCGCTGATCACGGCCACCCGCGGATCGTTGCTGGCGCAGGTGACGATCCCGTCGGCGTCATGGGCCCGGGCGAAATCCAGCACCTCCTCGGCCACATCGCCCTGGCGCAGGCTCACCGGCAGCTCCAGCAGGCACTCGTAAAGGAAGCCGATCCGCTTCAGGCTCACAGGCTCGGCTGGGCTGGCTGGATCGCCAGTGCTGGCGCTGCGACCTGCCAACAGGGCGCGATCGAACACGAACACCGCAGGGGTGTCGGGGTGGGCCACCAGGGCCGGGTTGGCGGGACCGAGGGCCTCGCCGTGAATCCAGAGAATCGGGCGTTGCATCGGTCAGCGATGGCGGGTGGGGCGGCTCAGGGCCGCAGCGGCCGAGGCCTGGCCGCCGCTGCGGCGTTCGCGGTTGCCGTTCCGGTTGCGGTCGTTGCTGCCGGCGGCCCGGCGCTGGTCGGTGGCCCGGATCGCCGGCATCGGCGCGAACAGCTCCGCCTGCAGCTGCTCGTAGCTGGCGTCGAACGGGCAGCCCTGCGCGCTCAGGGGGCAGCGGCGACAGAAGCTGCCGTTGCTGTAGCGCTCGAGGTTGGCGCGATTGAACAGGTAGGGCTTGTGGCTGAAGCTGCTGGCCACCCACTGCCAGCTGAGGTTGTTGCTGGCAGGGTCGCCATCGAGCAGGTGCTGCAGGAACCACTGGGCGCCCACCTGCCAGCGGATCCGCCGCCAGTGCACCAGGTAGGCGGCCAGCCACATCCGCGCATGGTTGTGCAGCCAGCCGCTGCCGCGCAGCTCGTCGATGAAGCCGTCCATGCAGGCCAGGCCGGTGCGGGCGTCGCGGATGTCGGCCGGGAGATCGCCGGCGTAGCTGGCGGCGCCGTGGCCGGTCTTCAGCTCCTCCTGATCCCGCCAGATTCCATCGCCCAGCTGTTGCCAGAGCCGCTGCCAGTAATCGCGCCAGCCCAGCTCATTGATCAGCTTCTCGCTGCCTTCGCGGCTGCGGCTGCGGGCGAACACCGCCTGCCGCACCTCGGCCAGGGTCAGCACACCGTGGCGGATGAACGGCGAAAGCCGGGTGACCGGCCCTTCGAGGTTGTTGCGTCCCTTGGCATAGCGCTCGGGCTGGATCCGCTGCAGCAGGCTCTCGGCCTGGCGGCGGCCGCCCCGGATCGGGCTGAGCGAGCCGGTGGCCTCGGGGAACAGCTGCTGCAGCTGGCTCTCCAGGGCCTGGCGGCTGTTGAAGTGGCGTGGCAGCTCGCCCGGCTGATCGGGCCAGGCCAGCGGCACGCCGCTGATCGGATCGGAGGCCAAGGGGGGTTCGTGGTTCAGGCGCTGATCCTGGCGGCTGACCGCCCTACACTGCGGCCGGAGCTCGGGGAATCCCGTGGGGGAGAATGCCCACCGCAAGAGCCCCGTCGTCGTTCTCCCCATGCTTCTCGATCTGCGCGGCAAGAAGGCCCTCGTCACCGGCATCGCCAACAACAAGTCGATCGCCTGGGGCATCGCCCAGCAGCTGCATGCCGCCGGAGCCGAGCTGGGCGTCACCTATCTCCCCGATGAGAAGGGCCGCTTCGAGGGCAAGGTGCGCGACCTCACCGCCCCGCTGGCACCGACCCTGTTCGAGCCGCTCAATGTGCAGGATCCGGCCCAGATCGAAGCCGTGTTTCAGCGGGTGCAGGAGCAGTGGGGCTCGATCGATGTGCTCGTGCACTGCCTGGCCTACGCCGGCAAGGAGGAGCTGATCGGCGACTATTCCGCCATCAGCCCCGAGGGCTTCGCCCGGGCCCTGGAAGTGAGCGCCTATTCCCTGGCGCCCCTGTGCCGGTATGCCAAGCCCCTGTTCAACGAGGGCGCCAGCGTGATCACCCTCAGCTATCTCGGCGCCGAGCGGGCGATCCCCAATTACAACGTCATGGGTGTGGCCAAGGCGGCCCTCGAGGCGTCGGTGCGTTACCTGGCAGCCGAGCTCGGCGCTGAGAAGCAGGTGCGCGTCAACGCCATCAGTGCCGGTCCGATCCGTACCCTGGCCAGCTCCGCCATCGGCGGCATTCTCGACATGATCCACAACGTCGAGGAAAAGGCGCCTTTGCGTCGCACCGTCACCCAGGACGAAGTGGGGGGAACCGCCGCCTTCCTGGCCAGCCCGCTCTCCAGCGGCATCACCGGCCAGGTGATCTACGTCGATGCGGGCTACTGCATCACCGGCATGTGACGGGGACGGGGCTGTGGCCCTCAGCCGCGCTGCTGCCGGCTGAAGCTGGCGGCGGAGAAAAGGCCGTGGAGAACAGAACGCCTTCGTCGCGGCCGATGGCCACAACGGCCCTGGTATCGGTCGCGGCAGCAAGGCGTTGCTGCAGGCTGAGGTCGGCTTCCGCCTTGGCCAGACATGCCATGAGTTGAGCTTTTGACATGGCGCCGGTTGATGAGTTTCGCTGAACCCTGGGTCGCCTGGTCGTCGCCTGGCCGGGCATGATCAATGTCTTCGGTTGTTTGGCCTCAGGCCGGTGACAGTCATGCGCAGCGGCAGCATCCATCGCGTCACCGGCGAAACCGACGTGCAGGTGAGCCTCGGGCTCGATGGCAGCGGTCGCTGCAGCGTCAGCACCGGTGTGCCCTTTCTCGATCACATGCTCCACCAGATCAGCAGCCACGGCCTGATCGATCTGGAGGTCAAGGCCGTCGGTGATACCCACATCGATGACCATCACACCAACGAGGACGTCGGCATCGCCGTGGGCCAGGCCCTGGCCAAGGCCCTTGGCGATCGCCGCGGCATCCACCGTTTTGGCCACTTCCTGGCGCCGCTCGATGAGGCGCTGGTGCAGGTGGCCCTCGATTGCAGCGGCCGGCCGCACCTGAGCTTCGGTCTGCAGATCCCTGCCCAGAAGATCGGCAGCTACGACACCGAACTGGTGAAGGAGTTCTTTGTGGCTGTGGTCAACAATTCCGGCCTGACGCTGCACATCCGGCAGCTCGATGGCGTCAACTCCCACCACATCGTGGAGGCCTGTTTCAAGGCCTTCGCCCGGGCGCTGCGGCAGGCGGTGGAGATCGATCCCCGTCGTGCCGGGGCTGTGCCCAGCAGCAAGGGCGTGCTGGAACAGGCCGGCGCCGGCGCGCTCTGAGCTCTGCGCTGGGCTTGCGCCGCAGCTGGCCTGCACCGGGGTTGGCCTGCACTGGGGCAGCCAGGCTCCGAGGCTGCTCAGGCTGGGATCAGAGCTCGAAGAACAGGGGGTCGAGGTCGTAGACGGTGCGGGCCTTGACGACGATCTCCAACTCTTCGAGCAGCCGCACCAGCTGGATGCCATCAAGAAGATCGATCGGGTCGACCCCTTCACGGCCGGCTTCTTCGATCGCTTCCGGGCTGAAGCGGCCGGTGGTGATGAAGATGCCCTTGCTGGCCCGACCGGCCAGGGTGCCGCGGAATTCGCGGATCAGGGCCCGACTGATCGGCACCTGGGTCTTCTTGATGTGCAGCATCCCCTTCAGGCCCACCAGGCGATTGATCGCCAGGGTGCCGATGGCGCTCATGCTGCCGTCGTCCAGGCGCTCGGTGATCTGCACATCGGTGAAGCCCTGCTGGCTGAGCAGGCTCGTGGTCAGGCGGGCCAGCACCTCCGGGTTGAGGGAATCGAGGATCGGCAGCAGCTCATTGCCGGGAACCGTGCCGAGATCGCGGCTGGTGGGAAGTCCTTCGAGGCCGCTCATGGTTGGGGTGCTGGTGGCTGCTGCGGCCGGTGCGGGCGCTGGGATGGGTGTGGGCGCAGGGCTCGCTGCAGCCGTGCTGGCAGCGGCGGCGACCGGCTGGCTGCTGGCGGGTGCTGCCGGAGTGCCGGTGATCGCCTGCAGGGTGGCCACGAAATGACGCTGGGAGTCGTTGAAGAGCTGTTCGGTGGCGGGAAGGGAGCCGGTGTCGCTGGCTGCCACACCGCTGGCCGTGAGACGCACCTGATCGGGCTGGGTCACGGTCAGATAGCCCCAGCTGATCAGGTGGGCGCGGGCCCAGGTGAGATCGGTGCGGATGGTGGGTTCACCATTGGCGCCAGCTTGATCGAGCTGCCAGCTGGCCAACCCCAGCCGCTCGGCGGCGGCTTCAATCGATTCGGCCAGTCTCAGTTGACCGCCTTTGTCGCGCAGAGCCTGGAGAATCGGAATCGCGTACTTGATGAAGGATTTGTCCGGGCTCATGCGCTCTCTGTGATTCGGGTGGCGGCAGTCAACGGGCTTCGGTGGAGACCAGGCCCTGGGGCCTGGTTGGCGAACCAGGGAAGCGGTCGTGCGGCGGAAGGCCGGCAGACGCCTCGAATCAGAAGTTGGGTGTGACCTGAATAAAACAAGATTAAGCGTCAACCCTTCAATCTCGCCGTACTCAGGAGAGTCCTGTAGCGGTGATGCCACCCTGCGGCATTCGTGGCGTCGCTCTACGGGTCAGGCCTTCGCCGCTTTACGGTTCGTTACGAGATGATGGAATGGGCCTGAGCCCTGCCGTTCGTCTTGTTGCCATGTCTGTCGCGTCCCCGTCGGAGTCCGTGGTCGAGTCCAGCCGCAGCCTCGGCTACGACCGCGCTGACTGGGCCAGCGCCTTCCGAAATGTCGGCGATGAACTGACCGACCTGCCCCTGCAGGTCAGCCGTGGCCAGATCCCGGCCGCCCTTCAGGGCACCCTTTACCGCAATGGACCCGGCCGGCTGGAGCGCTCCGGTCGCTGGCTGCACCACCCGTTTGATGGCGACGGCATGATCACGGCCCTGCGCTTCGGGCCCGAGGGTGTGACCGTCAGCAACCGGTTCGTGCGCACCGAGGGCTGGCTGGCGGAGGAAGCGGCTGATCAGTTTCTCTATCGCGGCGTCTTCGGCAGCCAGAAGCCCGGCGGCGCCGTTGCCAACGCCTTCGATCTCCGGCTCAAGAACATCGCCAACACCCACGTGGTGCGCCTCGGCGATCAGCTGCTGGCCCTCTGGGAAGCGGCCGAGCCCCATGCCCTCGATCCCGACACCCTCGAAACCCGCGGCCTGTCGCTGCTCGATGGTGTGCTCAAGCCCGGTGAGGCCTTCAGCGCCCATCCCCGCTTCGATCCCGGCCACCACGGCGCCCCGCGGATGGTCACCTTCGGCGTCAAGACCGGCCCCCGCAGCACCGTGCGGCTGATGGAGTTCGCCACTGAGGATGACCCCAGCAGCGGCGTCAAGGCCGGCCAGCTGCTGAGTGAGCGCCGCGACAGCTTCAACGGCTTCGCCTTCCTGCACGATTTCGCGATCACCCCGAACTGGGCGGTGTTCCTGCAGAACGCCATCGCCTTCAATCCCCTGCCCTTCGTGCTCGGCCAGAAGGGGGCGGCCCAGTGCCTGCAATCCCAGCCGGGCGGCAAGGCCAAGTTCTGGTTGATCCCCCGCGACAGCGGCGCCTTCGCCGGGCAGCCGCCGCGGATCATCGAGGCCCCCGATGGCTTCGTTTTCCACCACCTCAACGCCTGGGAGGACGGTGAAACGGTGGCGGTGGAAAGCATCTACTACGCCGATTTCCCCTCCATCGGTCCGGATGTCGATTTCCGCTCCGTTGATTTCGATCTCCTGCCTGAGGGGCTGCTGGAGCAGTGCCGCATCAACCTCGCCGATGGCACGGTCAGCACCACCCGCCTCAGTGAGCGCTGCTGCGAGTTTGCGATGGTCAACCCGGAGCGGGAAGGGCTCGCCTGCCGTTATGGCTGGATGGCGGTGGCTGAGCGCGACAGCGGCAACGATCCGCTGCAGGCGATCAAGAAGCTGGATCTGCTCAGCGGTGAACGCCGGGTCTGGAGCGCCGCTCCGCGCGGTTTCGTCAGCGAGCCGCTGATGGTGCCCAGGCCCGGCGCCACCGCCGAAGACGACGGTTGGGTGTTGTGCCTGATCTGGAACGGGGCGCGCTGCGCCAGTGATCTCGTGATTCTGGATGCGGCTTCGATGGAGGAGGTGGCCCTGGTGGAACTACCCCTGGCGATTCCTTATGGCCTTCACGGCAGCTGGGCGCCGGCC
>JBEDHF010000128.1:0-14932 GCA_041174245.1 Cyanobacteriota bacterium | reverse complement strand
GGCTGTCATTGCAGATCAGGCTGTCATTGCAGATCAGGCTGTCACTGCGGACCAGACGATCCTGGCGCTGCTGCGGCCAACCGGCGATCGGCGACGATGGCCACAGACCACGCTCGTTGCTGTGAGCCCAGACGACCATTCCGCCTCTTCAGCCCACGATGCCGCTCCTGGTGCCGCTCCTGTCGACAGGGCTGACGCCCGCCGCCAAGGCAGCGATGGCACCATCGAAGCGGTCGACGTTCTGATCGTCGGCGGCGGTGTCTGCGGGACCGCCCTGCTGTTCGAGCTGGCCCGCTACACCGACATCGAGCGCCTGCTGCTCGTGGAGCGCTACGGGCAGCTGGCGCAGGTGAACTCCAAGGCCACCAGCAACAGTCAGACGATTCACTGCGGCGACATCGAGACCAATTACACCCTCGAGAAAGCGATCCGGGTCAAGCGCACGGCCGAGATGATCGTGCACTACGCCGATCTGCTCGATCCGGCCAGCCGCGACCGCTGCGTCTTCTCAACGCCGAAGATGGTGCTGGCCGTGGGCGCCGCTGAAACCGCCTTCCTGCGCCAGCGCTTCCAGGACTTCTCGCCCCACTTCCCGGCGATGGAGCTGCTCGAGAAGGAGCAGATCGAGGCCTGGGAACCGCAGGTCGCCCGACGCAACGGAGCCCTGCGCCAGGAGGAGCTGGTGGCCATCGGCATCCGCAACACCTACACCGCCGTCGACTACGAAGCCCTGGCGGAATCCTTTGTGGACCAGGCCCGCCAGGCGATCGGCTCCAGCGGCCGTCAACTGCAGCTGCAGCTGCAGACCACGGTCGAACGGATCGAGCCCGAAGACGATCAGAGCTTCCTGGTGACGTTGGTGCCGACCGAAGGCGGCGCCAGCCGCCAGGTCCGGGCCCGCCATGTGGTCGTCAATGCCGGCGCCCATAGCCTGCTGATGGCCCAGCAGCTCGGCCATGGCCTCGAATACTCCTGCCTGCCGGTGGCTGGCAGCTTTTACTTCACCCCCGACCTGCTGCGCGGCAAGGTCTACACGGTGCAGAACGACAAGCTGCCCTTCGCCGCCATCCATGGCGATCCCGATGTGCGGGCCCCCGGCCAGACCCGCTTCGGGCCGACGGCCTTGCTGCTGCCACTGCTGGAGCGCTACCGCCTGGCCTCCTTCTTCGAGTTCCTCAAAGTGCTCCGTCTCGACTGGGCGGTGCTGACGGTGCTCTGGCAACTGTTCCGGATCGCCGATATCCGCAACTACATCCTCAAGAACCTGCTGTTTGAGGTGCCCTGGCTGCGGCGGCGGCTGTTCCTGCGCGATGCCCGCAAGATCGTGCCCGACATGACCCTGGAGGATCTGCGCTTCGCCAAGGGCTACGGCGGGGTGCGGCCGCAGCTGATCAACAAGAAGGAGAAGCGGTTGATGCTGGGAGAAGCGCGGATCGATGCCGGCCCTGGGCTGGTGTTCAATGTCACCCCCTCCCCAGGCGGCACCTGCTGCCTGGGCAATGCGGCCCAGGATCTGGAGCGGATCGTGGCCCGGCTCGGCTGCCGCTTCGATCGCGAGCGCCTGGAGCGGGAGCTCTACGGCGAGGGCTGAACCGGCGCGGGGTCCTGATCGCCGATGCCGCCCCGGAACAGGTGGTTGTGGCTGGCGGAATAGAGGCGGGAGCGGGCTGATTGCGGCGCCGCCAGCGCCGGACTGACCACGTAGAGGGTGGTGCGGATCAGGTTCCTCTCGCGGCTGGTGGCAGCCATCTGCTCCAAGGGCACCACCGTGATCCATTGATCCGGCCAGCTGACCCGGTAGCCGATCGCCACGGGCGTCTGGGGGGGATAGTGGCGCAGCAGCTCCGCCTGCACCTCCTCCACATGGCGGGCGCTGAGGTAGAGGCAGAGGGAAGCCTGAAGGCTGGCCAACCGCTCCAGGGATTCCCGCTCAGGTGTTCCGGTGCGACCGCCGGCGCGGCTGAGCACGATCGTCTGCACCAGTCCGGGAATCGTGAGCTCGCTCTGCAGGGCCGCTGCCGTGGCCTGATAGGCGCTGAGGCCAGGCACCACCTCCACGCCGATGCCGGCATCGGCCAGGCGGCAGATCTGTTCATTCAAGGCGCCATACAGGCACGGGTCGCCATCGTGCAGGCGCACCACCCGCAAGCCAGCGCGGGCCCGGTCGACCACCACCGTCAACACCTCCTCCAGGGTGAGGGTGCTGGTGCGGATGCGCTCACAGCCAGGTGGTGCCAGGGCGGCAATCTGGGGACTGAGCAACGAGTCGGTCCAGACGAGCACCTCGGCCGATTCAATCAAGCGCGCCGCCCGCAGGGTGAGCAGGTCAGGGGCACCGGGACCACCGCCGACGATGTGGACCAGGGCCGCAGGGGTGGCGCTCATGCCTGCACTCCATCGTGGCGCCGGGAGTTCGGCGCACTGAGCTCGGGATCAGCGCCAGCAACCCGCCAGCGCCACCAGAGGCCGAAAGCGCCGAGGGCGATCAGCACCAGACTGATCAGCTGGGCCATGCGCAGGCCGCCGGCACAATCGGGGGGCGCCGAAAAGAGGCAGAGGGGATCCAGCCGCAGGGCCTCGATCCAGACCCGGCCGCTGCTGTAGGCCATCAGATAGATGCAGCTCAGCCCCCCCGAGGGCAGGCGGATGCGGCCGCGACTGACCAGCCGGAACAGCACCAGCAGCAGGGCGCAGACCCCCAGATTCCAGAGCGATTCGTAGAGGAAGGTGGGGTGGAAGGTGCTGTAGCCCTGATAGCGCAGCGGGATGCGAGCCGAATCCAGGATCGTCAACTTCCAGGGGAGATCGGTGGGCAGGCCGAAGGCCTCGGAATTGAAGAAGTTGCCCCAGCGACCGATCGCCTGTCCGAGGGCCACCGAAGGCACGAGCACATCCACAAGGGTCCAGAAGGGGAGCTTGCGCAGGCGGCAGTACAGAACCGTGGCGATGGTGCCGCCGATCAGGGCGCCATGGATGGCAATCCCTCCCTGCCAGATGTAGAGCGCCTGGATCGGATGCGGCGCAAACTGACGCCACTCGAAGATCACGTAGTAAGTGCGCGCACCGAGGACGGCCGCCAGCACCATGATCGGCAGCAGATCGGCGATCACCGCAGGATCAAGACCACGCTCGCGACCAAGCTGGGTGGAGAGCCGTAGTCCCACCAGCACAGCCACGGCAATCAGGAGCCCATACCAGCGCAGCGGGATCGGACCGGGGAGCATCTCTCCCGGGGAGGTGAACAGCAGGCCAGGCGAGGAGAGGCCTGGCAGTGAAGCCAGCGGCAGAGAAGCCATCGCAGGGGCTGGACAGAACAGCATCACAGAACGCACCAGGCACCGGCGCCGGCCTGAGGCCGTGACGGTGGGACGGGGCCAACAGAAAACCCACTGCACTCACGCTCGGTGAAGGCAGTGGGCTTGGAGCCGCTGGGCATCAAGACGCCTGGCGTGAAGGATTCAAAGGGGCTGGACCAGGTGGCCGCCGCAGGAGCGTCGCCGTGTCTGGGACAGATGCGCAGGGCCAGAGGTGCAGCGATCACAGAGACCAGCCCTTGGTGTCACCCCATCAAGCTAGGAACAGGGTGCCGATCGGACCACGATCAGCACCCTGAACACCATCAGGCCTCAGGCGGTTGCGGCATCGGTGGCCGTCAGGCTCAGACGCCCTCGGCAGCCTGAACCTTCTCCACCTGCTTCTTCTTCAGCACCAGCATGATCTGGGCCAGGGAAACGGCAGCGAAGAAGGCCAGCAGACCGTAGATGCGGGCAGGGTTCTGAAGCACCACCTCAGCGTCGATCTGGCCGAAACCACCGACGTTCGGATCGTTGGTCAGGGCCACACCAGCGGCGACGCTGTCACCAACCTGGACGGTCACGGTCGGACCGGCAGGAACGAATTCGACGACATCGCCCTTATCAGTGGCGATGGTCACCTCGGTGCCACCGTTGTCGATCGGGGTGATCGCTTTGATCGAACCAGCAGCGGGGGCGGTGTAGACACCGTTGTTGGTCTTCTCGCCGGTGGGGGTCACCTGGCCACGGCCACGGTTACCGCCCACGTGCAGCTGGTATTTGCCGAAGTGAACCGAGCTGTCGGTGGCGGGATCGGGCGAGAGGATCGGGAAGACGATCTCCTGGTGCTGATCGCCGGGCACGGGGCCAACCAGAAGGATGTTGGGCTGGTCTTCGCTCCACTGGGAGATGTAGACACCAGCGGTCTCCTCCTTCAGCTCCTCGCTCATGCGATCGGCGGGGGCGAGCTTGAAGCCATCGGGAAGCATTACCACGGCACCGACGTTGAGGCCGGTGGGGCTGCCATCGCCGCTCACCTGCTGGATGGCGGTGTCATAGGGGATCTCCACGACGGCCTTGAACACCGTGTCGGGCATCACGGCCTGGGGCAGCTCAATCCGGGTGGCCTTCTTGGCCAGGTGGCAGTTGGCGCAGACCAGCTTGCCGGTGGCTTCCCGGGGGCTGTCGTAGTTCTGCTGCGCGTAGAAGGGGTAAGCCCAGCTGGGGGCCGCCGCCGACACGAGCACGCCGATGGCGAGCACGGTGCCGAGCAGGAAGGAGAGGGTGCGACGCATGGCGGAGTGGAACCGGAGGGAGGGAGAAGGGAACGTTCAGACGGGGGAGATCAGCTCCACCAGGGCTTCTCGCCGGTGCGGAAATCTGTTTCGGTCCAGGGGCTCAGGAACACGTTGTCGTTCTCGACGCTGACGTGGGCGAGAGCCAGGGAGAGCGGAGCCGGACCACGGACCACCTTGCCGGTGGCGTCGTACTGGCTGCCGTGGCAGGGGCACATGAACTTGTTGGCACCCTCGTTCCAGGGCACAACGCAACCGAGGTGCGTGCAGATGGCGTTGATGCCGTAGCTGCTGATGGCATCGGGGCCTTCCACCACCAGGTAGGTGGGATCACCCTTGAGGCCCTGGACCAGGCTGCGGTCGCCCTCCTTGTGGCTGGCCAGCCAGCCGCTGGCGGTGACGGCATTGCCGAGCTCATCCTTGGCGGTGCTGCCACCGCCGCTGCCGGCGGCCTTGGGGGGGATGAAGTAGTTGACGACGGGGTAGAGCGCTCCCAGGGCCACGCCCGTGACCGACCCGAAGGTCAGCAGGTTCATGAACTGCCGACGACCCATTCCGGGCACATCGCTCGCAGGGATCTGGGTCATACGGGGCGTCCTGTAGCCGGGGCAACGTGGCGCCCATTATGAACTGCCCGCTTCCCCCGCCGAGAGCGAAACGGGCCTGGATCGCCGATGCGCCCTTGTCAAGGTGCCAGCGGTTGCCATTGTTGTTGTGTTCCTTGATGTTCCAGCCCATGGCGGAGGCCGCTGAACCGCTGACGGGAGGCGAACTGATCGGCCTGCTGCGTCGTCGCTGGCGCGCCTCCTACGACATGCAGCTGGTGCAGCGCCGCGGTCGTCTGTACCTGCAGGTGATGTGGGCCTACCTCGAACAACAGTCCTTCCCGCTCAGCGCCGAGGACTACAGCGAGCGCCTCGACGACCTGGCGGCGCTGCTGAACCGCCTGGGGGTGGCCGCCGAGGTGCGCGACTGGCTCACCACGACGGGAGAGCGGCCGCGCCTGGGCAAGGCGATGACCCTGGCCCTGACGGTGAACCCGACCCTGGCCAGCGAATTCCTGCTCGACGGCCGCTGATCAGGCCACCGTGGCGCCGCGCAGGCGCTCACTCAGGGCCACCAGGGCCACACCGATCAGGAACAGGGCCGTGATCGCGCCGCTGAGCAGCAACATCGTCACCGGATCGGTGGAGGGGGTGAGCACGGCCCCGGCCAGGGCCGCGATCAGCACCACCCAGCGCCAAGCCGACAACATCGTCTGGGCCTTGAGCAGGCCCAGGGCACCGAGCAGCAGCTGCAGCACCGGCAGCTGGAAGGCCAGACCGGTGGCCAGCATCAGCAGCAGCACGAAATCCATGTAGCGCTCGATCGACCACAGCGGTTCGACCACATCGGCGCCATAGCCGACCAGAAAGCGCAGGGCGGCCGGAATCAGGGCCCACCAGGCGAAGGCCAGACCAGCGGCGAACAGCAGGGCCGAGCCGGCCACCGCCGGACCGACCAGCTTCTGTTCACGGCGGCTCAGGCCGGGCAGCACGAAGGCCAGGCCTTCGTAGAGCACGTAGGGCAGCGCCAGGGTGAGGCCGGCATAGCCCGCCACCTTGATCGAGACGAACAGAAACTCACCCGGGGCGAGCTGCAGGAAACGGATGCCGACGGCCGGCTCCTCCAGCAGCTTCACCAGCGGCCGCACAAAGGCCAGGCAGGCCGCGGCCGCCAGCACCACGGCCAGCAGGCTGCGCAGCACCCGCCGCCGCAGCTCTTCGAGATGGTCCACCAGGGTCATCTCCACCTCGGAGGGGAAGTCCTCCTCCGGGGGCACGGCCACAGGCGTGATGCGGATCGGCGGCGGGGGCTGCTGTGTCATGAACCTGAATCCCCCCGAAGGCTAGTGGCGGTGAGCAGAGGCAGGGCCCGATCGGGGTCCGCCCAGAGCACCTGTCCGCCCCGATGGCGCACGGTGCCGGCGCTGGCCCCGGCGATCCGCTGCAGCTCGTTGGTGGGCACCATCACCACCGCCACGCGCCGGTTGCCACGGGCGCGGCTGAAATAGGCCGCCAGATCGGCCGCCTGCTCCAGATCGGCATCGCTGGGTAGTCCATCCGAGCCCTTGAGCACCACATGGCTGCCCGGACACTCCTGGGCATGGAACCAGAGATCCCCCCGTCGGGCCTGGCGCAGGCTGATCCACTCGTTCTGGCGATGGTTGCGCCCCACCTGCAGACGCAGGCCCGAGCGGCTCGTCAGGGTGAGGGGGCTGGGGTCCTGACGGGCCTGCTGGCGGCGCTGGGCCCGGTTGCGCGGGCCACGGTCGCCCTGCTGGCTCTCGAGCTCCTGATCGAGCTCCTGCAACTGCTCGACACTGTCGGCCTGGTGCACGAAGGTGAGCCCCTCCTCCAGCCAGGCCAGGGTCTGGCGGTGCAGCTCCAGCCGCGGCGTGATCGCCGCCCCCGAGCGCCGCAGCCGTCGCGCCTGGCGGTAGAGCTTCTGGGCCTCTTCCACCTGTTCACGGCTCGGGCTGGGCAGGCACAGCAGCTGATCGGCCTGCTGCTGCAGCAGCGGACTGTGCTCGATCCGCGCCAGCAGAGCCTCCTGCTCCTGAACCTGACGCTGCTCCCGGACGATCGCCGTCTGCAGGCGGTGCTGCAACCGCTGCCGCTGCTGGTCGAGGGCGCGGCGGCCCAGGTGCTGCTGGTAGTAGCGACACAAGCCCATAGCGAGACGTTCAGCCTCCGCCCCGGGAACCGCCGACTCGGCAGCGGCCTGATCCGCCAGGGGCTGGCCGGCCGCGGGCCAGCAGCGGTAGCCCGACGGCTCAAGCTGCCAGTAAGGATCCCCGCTGGCGCCCGCCTGCAGCCAGGCCTGCCATTGCGCCCACAGCTGCTCCCACTGCGGAGCCGTCAGCTGGTCCACCGGCAGGCTGGCCAGCTCGGGTTCATCGAGCAGCTGCCGCACAAGGGCTGGACTGATGCCCTGATACGCATCCCGCAGGGCCGCCCCCAGGGGCAGGGGCAGCAACGACAGCCTGGCCTGCCAGCTCTGACGCGGTTCCTCCAGCCGTGGTGGTTCCCCGGGCAAGGCCGGCGGCGCTTGATAGAGATCGCCGTTACCGATCGGCCGCAGCCGTGACTGACGCTCGCTCACCTGGCGGCCGAGGCCGGCGATCCGGCCCTCGGCATCGATCAGGAACAGGTTGCTGTGCCGTCCCATCAGCTCCAGCACCACGGTGCGCTCAGGCGGCGCTCCAGGCCGGGGTGCAAAACCGAACCGCACCACCCGCTCCCAGCCGTCCTGCTCCAGGGACACCAGCGCCAGGCCCTTGAGCCCATGCTGGAGTTGCTGGGCCAGGGTGCTGCCATCGCCGCGACGGGGCGGAGCCTCGATCGGCAGGATCCGCGGCGCCTCGGCCTGCCAGCTCAGCTCGATCCACTCCAGGCCCCGCAACGTACGCACACCGAGCTGCAGGGTGGACCCATCCACCTGCTGCGCCTTCTCAAAGCGACTGGGAAGCCAGCGGCTGCGCATCGCCGCCAGCAGCGCCCGCAGGGTGGTCACATCCATCGCCTGCAGCCGCGGCCGCTCGCCATCGGCGGCCCCAGAGCCTTGATCGCTGGATCGTGGCGCACCCGCCATCGTGCCGCTGGCCCCCTCTGGTGCCCCTACTCTGCAACCTGCTCCGCTGCTCCCCTTGTCCGCGTCTCCGACCCCGGCTGCTTCCCCGACAGCCGCTGCCCCGGCCCGGCTCAGCGTGATCACCGGTCCGAGCGGGGTCGGCAAAGGCACCCTGGTGGCAAGGCTGCTGGAGCGTCACCCGGCGATCTGGCTGTCGATCTCAGCCACCACCCGGGCACCGCGTGCCGGCGAAGAGGACGGACGCCACTACCGCTTCCTGAGCCGGGACGCCTTCGAAGCGCAGGTGGCCTGCGGCGGCTTCCTGGAATGGGCTGAATTTGCGGGCAACCTCTACGGCACCCCGAGGCAGCCGGTGGAGGAGCACCTCGCCGCCGGCCGTCCGGTGCTGCTCGAAATTGAGCTGGAGGGAGCGCGCCAGGTGCGACGCACCTTCCCCGCCGGCCAGCAGCTGCTGATCAAACCGCCCTCCTTCGAGGAGCTGGAACGGCGGATCCGCGGCCGGGGCACCGATGCCGAGGCCGCGATTCAGAAACGGCTGGCCCGGGCCCGGATCGAGCTCGAAGCCGAGGCCGAATTCGATGCCTGCCTCGTCAATGACGATCTGGAGGACAGCCTGATCGCCCTGGAGCGCCTGCTGGGCCTGAGCAGGGCCTGAAGGGTCCGGCACGCCTGAGGGCGGGCGGCAAGATCCAGATCCTCCGCCGCGATCCCTACGCAAAGCCCCTGCGAGCGGGCCCAACGCCTCACCCCTGGTGAACAGCCCAGCGCCACGGCCGTGAGGGCAGCTGGCCGTCTGGCCGTCGAGCCAGGGGGCACAGCCCGACCAGCCCAGGCCCAGCAGCAGCTGGCACTGGCGCCAACAAAAAAGCGGCCCCGAAGGGCCGCAAGGAAAGACGTTGAGCTGCTCCGCTCACATCGGGTGGAAGAGCAGATCAGGGAAGAAACGGTTGAATTCGATCAGGATGCCGGCGGTGATCGAGAACCAGATGGCCGAGAACACCGGAGCGGTGGTGAGGAACTTCTTCATGGTGAAAACAACGGGCAGGAACGAACGGAAGTCGGAACAGGCGTCGCCGATCAGCGCGGCGAGACGGTGACGTCGCGGTCGGAGGCGAGCAGCTTGCCGCTGGTGAATTCACCAAAAGCAGCGAGGGGCCAGGTGGCAGCCGCCAGGGTGCTCTTGAAGGCAATGCCCAGATCGATCTGGATTTCCTTGGTGGCGGTGTCCTTGTTGGGCGTGCCGTCCTTTTCACGGATCGCCTGCAGATAGCTGCGACCAGCCCAGCCGATGCAACCGGCGATGTAGAGGAAGGCGATGCCAGGGATCATGAAATCACCGGCGTGGCTCCAGCGACCATCGACGATCAGGTGGGGCAGGCCATCAGCACCGCACACGGCCTGGCTGTACATGGCGAAGCGGGCCTTGGCCTGATCGGTCTTGGCGGCGGCAGCACGCTGCTGGAAGCGGGGGCTCTCGGCGCAGGGGGTCAGGCCAGCCACATCGGCCTTGGCCACGGGGGCGAAGCCGAAGACCAGCAGAGCGGAGAGCAGAACGGCAAAAAGACGGCGCATTGTGTCCGGTTCTGTGTTGAGGAGGCCTGCCAACAAGCAGGAGGTCACTCGGCGACACTAAGGGTGACGCAGCGACACGATGCCAACGGTCCTGGCCCTCGAAACAAGTTGTGACGAGTCAGCGGCGGCGATCGTGCGCGATCGCCAGGTGCTGGCGGGGGCTGTCGCCTCCCAGGTGGAAGAGCACGCCCGCTGGGGTGGCGTGGTGCCTGAAATCGCCTCCCGCCGACACGTTGAGGCCCTGCCGCAGCTGATTGCGCAGGTGGTGGCCAGCAGCGGCGTCAGCCTGGCGGAGGTGGAGGCGATCGCCGCCTCGGTGGCCCCCGGCCTGGTGGGGGCGCTGCTGGTCGGCTCGGTGACGGGCCGCACCCTGGCACGGCTGCACAACCGGCCGTTCCTCGGCATCCACCACCTGGAGGGACACCTCGCCTCGGTGCAGCTCGGCGACGACCTGCCGCCCGGCCCCTACCTGGTCCTGCTCGTCAGCGGCGGCCACACGGAACTGATCCGCGTCGATGGCCCCGGGGCTTACCAGCGCCTGGGCCGCAGCCACGACGATGCCGCCGGCGAGGCCTTCGACAAGGTGGCCCGACTGCTCGGCCTGGGCTACCCCGGCGGTCCGGCGATCCAGGCGGCGGCGGCGGCCGGCGACCCGCAGCGCTTCGCGCTGCCCAAGGGGCGGGTGTCGCGCCCCGGCGGCGGCTTCCATCCCTACGACTTCAGCTTCAGCGGCCTGAAAACGGCGATGCTGCGCCAGGTGCAGGCCCTCAGGGCCGAGGGGCCGCTACCGGTCGCCGATCTTGCCGCCAGTTTCGAGCAGGTGGTGGCGGAGGTGCTGGTAGAGCGGGCCTGTCGCTGCGCGGCAGATCAACGCCTGACAACCCTGGTGCTGGTGGGTGGCGTGGCCGCCAATCTGCGCCTGCGCCAGCGGCTGGAGCAGGTGGGAGCCGCCCAGGGGCTGCAGCTGCGGGTGGCCCCGCTGGCCTACTGCACGGACAACGCCGCCATGGTCGGCGTGGCGGCCTGTCAGCGCCTGGCGGCAGGCCAACGCAGCGCCATCGGCCTCGGCGTCGCTCCACGGCTGCCCCTCGAAGACGCCGACCGTCTGTACGCCTCGGCGCCACCGTTCTGAACAGCGGATCCGCCGGCCCTGGAGCCGCGGCCGGGGGCGAAGCCTCAGCAGCACCCGCCTGGCCGCCGAGCCTGACGCAGGCTGGTCCGCCACGAGCCTCATGGACGCAAAAGGTCTTCTAAGGTTGGCTTCCGAATGCGCGTTGCCCCATGGCCCCCGAATCCGCCGGGCAGGAGCCGGAATCAGGCCGTGGCCTCGGCGCCGGTGTGGCCGTGATGGCTGGCCAGGGTGAACCCGTGGCCCCTGAGGAGCTCAATGCCTGGCGGCGGGGCTTCACCCCCCAGGCCGAAATCTGGAACGGCCGCCTGGCGATGCTGGGACTGTCGGTGGGCATCACGGTGCTGCTGGTGGCCCGGTTGCTGAGCTGATCAACGGCGCCGACCTCCTTAGGATCAGGCGGATTGCAGGCGTGGTTTGACCATCCAGAGCGGGGCCGGATCAGCGGCGACGAACCCAGGCCAGGGGCCGATCGAGACACGCCCCCTGGTGACTGTTGTTCTGGGCACCCGGCCCGAGGCGATCAAGCTGGCGCCGGTGATTCTGGCGTTCCGGGAGGCTCCGGATCTACGGCTGCGGGTGGTGCTCACCGGCCAGCATCGCGAGATGGTCGCCCAGGTGATGGAGTTATTCGGCCTGCAGGCCGACGACGACCTGGCGCTGATGGCTCCCCGTCAGACCCTGACCCACGTCACCTGCGCCGCTCTGCAGGGCCTGCGCGAGGAGTTCACGGCCCACCCGGCGGATCTGGTGCTGGTGCAGGGCGACACCACCACCGCCTTCGCCGCCGCCCTGGCCGCCTTCTACGAACAGATTCCCGTCGGGCACGTCGAAGCGGGCCTGCGCACCGACAACCTGCTCGACCCCTTCCCGGAAGAAGCCAACCGGCGCCTGATCTCCCAGCTGGCCCAGCTGCACTTCGCCCCGACCGAACGCTCAGCGGCCAACCTGCGGGCCTCGGGTGTGGTGGGCGAGATCCTGACCACGGGCAACACCGTGATCGATGCCCTGCTGCAGATGGCCGAGCAGGCGGCACCGCTGCAGCTGCCCGGCATCGACTGGGAGCGGCAGCGGGTGATTCTGGCCACGGTGCATCGCCGTGAAAACTGGGGGGCACCGCTGGAGGAGATCGGTCGGGGCTTCCTGGCGGTGCTGGAGCGCTTCGCCGATACGGCCCTGGTGCTGCCCCTGCATCGCAATCCCACCGTGCGGGAACCACTGGAGCGCCTGCTCGGCCAGCATCCGCGGGTCGTGCTCTGCGAACCCCTCGACTACGACCGGCTGGTAGCAGCGATGCGCAGCTGCACCCTGCTGCTCTCCGATTCGGGTGGGCTGCAGGAGGAGGCCCCGGCCCTGGGCAAGCCCGTGCTCGTGCTGCGCCGCACCACCGAGCGACCGGAAGCCGTCGAGGCCGGCACCGCCCGACTGATCGGCACCGACAGCGCCTCGATTCTGGCCGAGACCAGCCGGCTGCTGGAGGATTCCCAGGCCTACGGGGCGATGGCCCGGGCGCACAATCCCTTCGGCGACGGTCTGGCCAGCGAGCGGATCCTCGCTGCCGCCCGCCGCTTCCTCGGCAGCAGCGGCACGCCCTGAGCGTGCCGGCGAGGGATCACTTCGCCTTCGGACGCTTGGCCCAGGGGGGCAGATCAATGAACACCCGGGCGCCAGGCTTCAGGCCCGACAGGATCTGGGTGCTGGCGCCACTGCTGGCACCGAGGCTGACCGGCTGGAAGCGGGGCTGATTTTCAGGGCCCACCAGCAGCACACCGGGCCGGCCGTCTTCGGTGACCACAGCCACCGTCGGCACGATCGTGCGCGAGGGCAGGGCACCGGTGAGGAAGTCGATGTCGGCGGTCATGCCGATGCGCAGCGCCGGCGAAGGATCAAGCAAGCGCAGCTTCACCGCGAACGAGGCGACGTTGTTGGTCTTGACGGCGCGAGGGGCGATCTGGCGGATCGTGGCCCGGAAGCGCTGATCGGGGAAGGCATCCACCCGCACCGTGGCGGGCAGCTGCTGCCGCAGGCGGCCGATGTCGCTCTCGGGCACCTTGGCGGTCACCTCCAGCCCTTGGGCCAGCTCAACGATCGAGGAGCTGGTGGCGCCGGCGGTGGCCGACGCCGTGGTGGTCGGGGTGACGAAGGCGCCTGGATCGGCGTAGCGGGCCGTGACGATGCCAGCGAAGGGGGCTCGGATCACCAGCTCACCCCGCTCCACCTGCCGCTGCTCCAGCCGTTGACGGGCCGCCACCAGCGCCATCTGATCCACCTGATAGGTGGCCTTGATGCGGTTGAAGTCGTTGGCGCTGATCGCCCGCTGGGCATAGAGGGAGCGGTTGCGATCGAATTCACTGCGGCTCCGGGCCAGCTGGGCCTCGGCGGAGCGCACCTGCGCCTGCAGTTCCTGCAGACGGTCGTTGAGATCGCCCGAATCCATCACCGCCAGGGGCTGCCCCTGACGCACGGTCTGCCCTTCATCCACCAGCAGCTGAATCAACAACCCCTGGCGCTTGGGGCTGATGTTGACCCGCTGCACGGCCTCCAGTTCGCCGCTGGCGCTGACCACCCCCGGCAGGCTGCCTTCTGTGGCCAGCACCGTGTAAGACGCCAGGCTGGCACTGCGACGACCAGCGGCCTGGCGCTGCCAGACCTGGGAAGCGGCCGCACCGACCACCACAACGGCGACGCCGGCCCAGAGGCGACGGCGGCGCCACCAGCGCGGCCGGACAACGGCCGCATCGGCGGGTGTCGCCGTGATCGGGGACTGCAGACGGGTGATGGCGGCCAACTCCAGGTGCTCCCATTCTCCAGTGCTGAGGTTGGGTCTGTGGGTCCGCCAGGGGGGGATCTCCCCCCTGGCAGAGAGCCGGCGGTCCCTGAGGATGGAGCGATCGATCTCAGCCCATGCTCAAAGCCGGAATCGTCGGTCTGCCCAACGTCGGCAAGTCGACCCTGTTCAACGCCCTGGTGGCCAACGCCCAGGCGGAAGCGGCCAACTACCCGTTCTGCACGATCGAACCCAACTCCGGGGTGGTGTCCGTGCCCGACGATCGACTGGCGAAGCTCTCGGCGATCTCGGGGTCGAAAGAGCTGATCCCGACCCGGGTGGAGTTCGTCGACATCGCCGGTCTGGTCAAGGGAGCCAGCCAGGGCGAGGGCCTGGGCAACAAATTTCTGGCCAACATCCGCGAGGTGGACGCGATCGTGCACGTGGTGCGCTGCTTTGAGGATGACGACGTCATCCACGTGAGCGGTTCGGTGGGGCCGGCCCGCGATGCGGAGGTGATCAACCTGGAGCTGGGTCTGGCCGATCTGGCCCAGGTGGAGAAGCGTCGCGAGCGCCTCAAGAAGCAGACCCGCACCAGCAAGGAAGCGCAGGTGGAAGATGCGGCCCTGGAGCGCATCCAGGCGGTGCTGGAACAGGGCGGTGCCGCCCGCAGCATCGAACTCAGCGAAGAGGAAGCGCTGATGGTGAAGCCGCTGGGGCTGCTCACCGCCAAACCGATCATCTACGCCACCAATGTGAGCGAAGACGATCTGGCCGGCGGCAACCCCTATTGCGACGAGGTGGCGGCCCTGGCCGAACGGGAGGGTGCCGGCACCGTGCGCATCAGCGCCCAGGTGGAAGCGGAACTGATCGAACTGCCGGAGGAGGACCGCGCCGAATTCCTGGCGGGCCTCGGCGTTGAGGAGGGCGGCCTGCAGAGCCTGATCCGCGCCACCTACACCCTGCTCGGCCTGCGCACGTACTTCACCACCGGCGAGAAGGAAACCCGCGCCTGGACGATCAAGGCCGGCATGACCGCACCCCAGGCCGCCGGTGTGATCCACACCGACTTCGAGCGAGGCTTCATCCGCGCCCAGACCATCGGCTACCAGCAGATGCTGGAGGCCGGCTCCCTGGCTGAGGCGCGCAATCGGGGCTGGTTGCGGGCCGAAGGCAAGGAGTACGTGGTGGAGGAAGGCGACGTGATGGAGTTCCTCTTCAACGTCTGAGCGTCAGCCGGGGC
>JBEDHF010000127.1:0-6039 GCA_041174245.1 Cyanobacteriota bacterium | reverse complement strand
AGGTGGGCGTGGAAGACCAGGGCCAGCTCGCCTGAGGCCATGGAGGTCCAGCAGTGCTGGCACTTTAAGGGCACTGGCGCGTGGGTCCTCGTACCCTGAACCTTCTGGCTGCTTTCGTCCTTGGCCCCGTTCGCCGGCCCCCACCCCTTGCAGCGCGCCCTGGTGGTCGATGGCCCGTCGATGTTCTATGTCCAGCAGAAGCTCGGCTGGTTCTTTGACCCAAGGCGGCTCCTGGCGCTGGCCTCGCGGGCCGAGGGCCTGGAGCTGGCGGCGGCCTTCTGGTATCTGGGCCTGAAGGATCCCACCGATCAGCGGCCCTTCCGTGATGCCCTCTCCAATCTTGGCTTCACGGTGCGCACCAAGCCGCTGCGCGAGCTCTCGGCGGCGGAGGCAGATCAGCGCCAGTTCGGCCGCGCCAATCTGGAGGTGGAGATGGCGATCGATCTGATGGCGATCAGTGGCCGTCTTGATGAGCTGTGGTTGATGAGCGGCAGCCGCGATCTGGAGCGGCTGCTGGAGGTGCTGCGGGCCCGGGGGCTGAAGGTGGTGCTGATCCACACCGATGGCATGGCGTCGCGCGAGTTGCGCAACGCGGCGGATCGCTTCCTCGACCTGGCGGAGCTGCGGGCCGAGCTGGAGAAGGCGGAGGCCGCGCAGCCGCCGGTCTTCGCCCGTTCCGCCTGAGGCGACCGCGCCCTAGGATGGGACTAACTCATACTCAATTCGACTTGTAGTCCCGATGGCCCGAGATCCCGGCCGGGTGCTGATTTTCGACACCACCCTGCGCGACGGCGAGCAGTCCCCTGGCGCCAGCCTCAATCTTGAGGAGAAGCTGGCGATCGCCCAGCAGCTGGCCCGACTCGGTGTCGACATCATCGAGGCCGGCTTCCCCTTCGCCAGCCCCGGTGACTTCAATGCCGTCCAGCGCATCGCCGCCACGGTGGGCACCGAGCAGGGCCCGGTGATCTGTGGCCTGGCCCGGGCCGCCCGCGGTGACATCAAGGCCTGTGCCGATGCCGTGGCCCCCGCGGCCAACCGCCGCATCCACACCTTCATCGCCACCAGCGACATCCACCTCGAGCACAAGCTGCGCAAGAGTCGCGCCGAGGTGCTGGAGATCGCCCCCGAGATGGTGGCCTATGCCCGCTCCCTCGTTGAGGATGTGGAATTCTCCTGTGAAGATGCCGGCCGTTCTGATCCTGAATTCCTCTATCAGGTGATTGAGGCGGCGATCGGTGCCGGCGCCACCACGATCAATATCCCCGATACCGTTGGTTATGCCACGCCGGCGGAATTCGCTGCCTTGATCGATGGCATCAATACCCATGTGCCGAACATTGATCAGGCGGTCATTTCCGTGCATGGTCATAACGACCTCGGCCTGGCTGTCGCCAATTTCCTTGAGGCTGTGAAGTCCGGGGCCCGTCAGCTGGAGTGCACGGTCAATGGCATCGGTGAACGGGCCGGCAATGCCTCGCTCGAAGAGCTGGTGATGGCGATGCACGTGCGCCGCAGCTATTTCAATCCCTTCCTCGGCCGGCCGGCCGAGAGCACGGCGCCCCTCACCGGGGTCCGCACCGAAGAGATCACCAAGACCTCACGCCTGGTCTCCAATCTCACGGGCATGCTGGTGCAACCGAACAAGGCGATCGTTGGCGCCAATGCCTTCGCCCATGAATCGGGGATTCACCAGGATGGGGTGCTTAAAAACCGCCTCACCTACGAAATCATCGATGCCCGCACCGTCGGTCTGAGCGACAACCGCATCTCCCTCGGCAAGCTCTCCGGCCGCAGCGCCTTCCGGGCCCGGCTTGAGGAGCTGGGCTACACCCTGGAGCGGGATGATCTCGATGACGCCTTCACCCGTTTCAAGGAGCTGGCCGATCGCAAGCGCGAGATCAGCGACCGCGACCTCGAGGCGATCGTCTCCGAGCAGGTGCAGCAGCAAGCCGAGGCCCGCTATGGCCTCAAGCTCGTGCAGGTGAGCACCGGCACCAATCTGCAGCCCACCGCCACCGTCACCCTCAGCACCAGCGATGGCGCCGAACTGACCGAGGCGGCGATCGGCACCGGCCCTGTCGATGCGGTCTGTCGCGCCCTCAATCAGCTGGCCCGGGTTCCGAACGAGCTGGTGGAGTTCAGTGTCAAGTCGGTCACCGAGGGCATTGATGCCATGGGCGAGGTGACGATCCGTCTGCGCCACGAAGGCACCCTCTATTCCGGCCATGCCGCCGACACCGACATCGTCGTCGCTGCCGCCCAGGCCTTTGTCAATGCGCTGAACCGCCTGCTCGCTGGCAGCCAACGGCCGGCGCTGCATCCCCAGCGCACGCCACTGTCGGTCGGAGATCTGCCGCCGGCGGAACGGCCGCGGCTCTGAGCAGCACGATGGCCGGCCCCCGCCTCCAGCGCTCCCTGTTTCCGCTCTCCAGGGCTGGCCAGCCGCTGCAGTTGTTGCTGCTGCTGGTGCTGGCCTTCGTGATGCTTCTGCCCCTGATCTGGCTGGTGAGCACCTCGCTCAAGGGGGCGGCTGAGGACATCTTTGCCAGCCCGCCGGTGCTGCTGCCGTCCCAGCCCAGCCTGGCGGCCTACGGCCGGCTGTTCCAGGACCATCCCCTCGGTCGCTACCTGCTGAACAGCACGATCGTCAGTGCGCTTTCGGTGCTGGCCAATCTGCTCTTCTGCTCCTTGGCCGCCTATCCCCTGGCCCGGATGCGCTTTGCGGGCCGCGGTTTCGTGCTGGCCCTGGTGGTGGCCACGATCCTGATCCCCTTTCAGGTGGTGATGATTCCGATGTACCTGTTGATGGTGCAGCTCGGTCTTCGCAATACCTTGCTGGCGGTGATCGTGCCCCAGGCGGCCACGGCCTTCGGCATCTTTCAGTTACGCCAGAGCTTCCTCGGGGTGCCGGTGGAGCTTGAAGAGGCGTCGCGGCTCGATGGCTGCAGCCCGCTCGGCACCTGGTGGAACGTGATGCTGCCGGCGGCCCGGGCTGATCTGATCACCCTGGCGATGTTCGTGTTCATCGGCACCTGGAGTGATTTTCTCTGGCCGATGATCATTCTTGATGATCCTTCGCTCTACACCCTGCCGCTTGGATTGCAGCAGCTGGCGAGCAGCTTCTCCCTCGATTGGCGTTTGGTCGCCGCCGGGGCGGTGGTGTCGATCCTGCCGGTGCTGGTGGCGTTTGTGTTTCTGCAGCGCTACATCCTGCCCAACGCCGCTGGTGATGCGGTCAAGGGTTAGGGGCGCCTGGCTTTCAGGGCGGCGCACCTTGGCGGCGTTCGATGCTCGCTTCAGGGGTACAGATTCGGCACGAAGAACTGCTCCAGGCGAGGGGCGCGATCCTGGCCCTCGTCCGAACTTCCCTCGCTCGGCCGCGGCGGCAGCTCGATCGCTGGTGGCGGCAGATCTTCGTAGGGAACTTTGCTGAGCAGATGCCGGATGCAGTTCAGACGGGCCCGGCGCTTGTCATCGGCCTCCACGGTGTACCAGGGCGCTTCCGGGATGTTGGTGTGGGCGAACATCGCATCCTTGGCCTTTGAAAACTCGCCCCAGCGCTGTCTGGAGGCCAGATCCATCGGGCTCAGTTTCCAGCGTCTGGCCGGATCCTCCAGCCGGGAGCGGAAGCGGGCCTCCTGTTCCTCTGGGCTGACCGAGAACCAGTACTTGATCAGGCGGATGCCGCTGCGCACCAGCATCCGCTCGAACTCCGGACAGGAGAGCATGAACTCCTGCACCTCCGCCTCGCTGCAGAAGCCCATCACCCGCTCCACCCCGGCCCGGTTGTACCAGCTGCGATCAAAAAGCACGATCTCGCCGGCACTGGGGAAATGCTCCACGTAGCGCTGGAAGTACCACTGGCTCCTCTGGCGATCGGAGGGAGTGCCCAGGGCCACCACCCGGCAGCCCCGGGGGTTGAGCGGCTCGGTGATCCGCTTGATCATGCCGCCCTTGCCGGCGGCATCACGGCCCTCAAAGACCAGGATCAGGCGCTGATCCCGCGCCTTGATCCAGGTCTGCATCTTCACCAGCTCCACCTGTAACCGTGCCAGCTCGTGCTCATAAAGGCTGCGCGCCAGAGGCTCAGGCGCTCGCTGATCCGGCGGTATCCGCTCTGGTGTGTCGTGGGGGTGGTTCCTGCTCATTGCTGGGAGGCGCCGCTTTTGGCGTCACCGCAGCCCTGGGCGATCACCTGCTGGCGCAGCTGCTCCAGCATCGGCGCCGGCGGCGCTTCAGGATCAAAGAGCAGGGCCCAGGCGCGATCGGCATCGCCCCGATCGAGGGCCGTGTCGATCGCTGCGATCCAGCGGCTGGCCATGCGGCCGAGGCGCTGTTTCTGGCGCCGGTAGTCGGCGAGCACCGGGCCTGAGGCCGCCACCAGGTGCAGGCTCGCTTCCGTTCCTTCGGGGCTGTCCAGGGGTCTGAGCCGCAGGGTCACCGCTTCGCCGGCCTTCAGGGCCTTGCCCTGCCACGGAATCACAACCGGCAGCACGCCAGCGGAGCTGAACAGCTGCAGGCGCGGTTGCCCCACCCGTTCCACGATCACCGCCTGCAGTCGGTCGCTGACCACCAGGGTCGGCTGCGCCATCACCACCCCCCGCCCCTGTCGGGCGGTGGCGCTGGCCTCCACCCGTGGCGCGATCACGCAGACCATCGCTTCGCTGGTCTGGGGCCCCTGGTCGGGGGCTCCAGCCAGCGGCGCGGCGGCGGCGGCCAGTGCCAGGCCAGTGATCAGCAGGGCCGACAGGCTCATGGCCGCGCCGCTGGGGGATGGTCTGACGATGAAGGCCCCTGGCTGGTGTCGCAGGCCAGGGCCTCGAGACCGCTGGCCAGACGCTCGATCGCGTCGCGGAAAGCCTCACCCTGCAGCATGCCGTAGCTGACCCGCAGACAGCAGCCCTCCAGGCCGAAGCTGCCGCCACTGACGACGGCCACACCGTGCTCCCGCACCAGCCGCTCCATCGCCAGGTCGGCCGTGATCGGGGCGTCGAGTTCCAGCAGGCCGTAGAAGGCGCCATCGGCCGGGGCCAGCAGTCGCCACGGTCGACCAGGCTGATCGAAGCGCTCCAGCCATTGCTGCCGGCGCTGCCTCAGGGCCGTCATCGGCGCCTGCATCCAGTCCCAGTCACCCTTGAGGGCGACGGCCGCCGCCCGCTGACTGAGCCTGGGCGGGCAGATCAGGCTGGTGTCCTGCACCTTGGCCAGATCCGGGGCCAGGCTTGGCGGCACCACCATCCAGCCCACCCGCCAACCGGCCATGCCATGGCTTTTGGAGAGCGATTGCAGGGTGACGGTGTGGGCGGCGGCGCCAGGCGCCGAACCGGGGCTCCAGGCCGGCTGCTCCCCGTGGTGAAAGGCGGCGTAGGCCTCATCGTGGATGTGCAGCAGCCCACGGCGGGCGCAGAGCGCATTGATGGCCGCCAGCGTCTGGCGGCTGAGCACGGCCCCACTGGGGTTGTTGGGAGAGATCGTGACCAGGGCCCGGGTGCGGGGGCCGATCGCCGCTTCCAGGAGTGCTGGATCCAGCTGCACACCCGCCAGCACCGGCTTCGGCACGCCTCCCGCCAGCTGCACCGCCATGGCGTGGTTGAAGTAATACGGCACCGGCAGCAGCACCTCATCGCCGGGATCGCAGAGCACCTGGGCCAGGGCCTGAAAGGCCATGTTGCTGCCGGCGGTGACGATGACGCTGCTGGCCTCCGGATCGAGGCCATGGCGGTGTCGGAGGTGATCGCCGATCGCCTCCAGCAGGGCGGGGTCCCCGGCCATCGGCCCGTAGGGATCGAGGTCGGCCACCAGCTGGCCATCGCCCTGGCGTTCGGCCTCCTGGGCCACGGCCGAGAGGGCGGCACGGACATCCGCCGGCGGCCCCCAGCTCACCATGCCCTGGCCGAGGTTGAGGCATCCGGGAGTCTCCCGGATCAACCGACCCAGGGTGGGAATCACAGGGGTCTGAACGGCGGCCAGGCGCCGGGCGGGTTCCAGCATCGTCCTCTGCCTTGGGGCGTTTCAGGGACGGGGCGGGGTGCCCGGCGC
>JBEDHF010000126.1:0-18699 GCA_041174245.1 Cyanobacteriota bacterium | reverse complement strand
GTGGTGCTGAGGCAGAAGGCGCCGAGCCACTGCAGGCCTCCCAGCTGCCACGACAGCCAGGCCAGCGCCAGGGCCGGCACCACGTGCAGCCGATCGATCAGCCGCAGCAGCGGATCCGCCTCCACATGGGCGGGCAGCTGATCGGGGTGGAAGTCGGGGGTGAGCAACCAGCCGAGCTGGGCTCGCCAGAACCCGTTCCAGGTGCCGCCGGAATGGAGAGGTGAGTGCGGATCCAGGGCGGTGTCCCCATGGCGATGGTGCTGCTGGTGATGGGCTGTCCACCAGCTCGGACCCATCTGGCCGGCGGAGGCGGCCACCAGCGACCCCAGCCACCACACGATCCGCGGTGCCTTGTAGCTGCGATGGGCGATCAGGCGGTGATAGATCGCCGTGATCGCCAGCATCCGCAGCAGATAGAGCACGGTGGCCCAGGCCACAGCGCCCCAGCTCAGGCCTGTCCAGACCAGCAGCAGGCAGCCCAGGTGGGCGGAGCCGATGAACACCGGGCCAATCCCGTGAAGCAGACGGCGCCGTGTGACGTCAAAACGGCCAGCCGTGGCAGAAATCGACAGAATCTGTCCTCAATTTGTTCACCTTAACGGCGAGGCAGATCCGCCTGGGGCTGCGGCGTGCTGAGGCAACCCTGCAGCGTCCTGATCGCAGGGTCGCTGCAGGGTGGGCCAGCCAGCGATCAGGACCTGGGCCGGGAGCTCGTCAGCCACAGGCCGATCCCGGAGAGCGTCACCACCAGGGTGAGGGCGCCCAGCAGCAGCGGGTACCAGGGCTGCAGATTGAGCGGACCGAAGCGGCCAGTGTGGATCTTCAGCAACCAGAAGGCTTCCACCCCCCGCTCCAGCAACAGGCTGTAGAGCGAGCCGCTGGCGGCGGTGAGCAGCAGCGGCGCCGCCGCCAGCGGCACCAGCCAGCGATGCAGCCGCCGGAAGCGTTGGCCTGAGGATCGCGTGCTCGGGATCATTCCTGGCGCAATTCCTTGTGCAGCTCGGCTTCATCGGCGCAGGGCAGCCAGCGGCCGTTGTTGCGGTGCACCCCCTGACAGCCCAGCTCCCGGGCGCGCTTCTCCGCCTCGGCCTGGGTGGGATAGAGCCCT
This sequence comes from Cyanobacteriota bacterium, assembly GCA_041174245.1. Taxonomy (GTDB): domain Bacteria; phylum Cyanobacteriota; class Cyanobacteriia; order PCC-6307; family Cyanobiaceae; genus CAIXOZ01. The sequence goes on along the minus strand of JBEDHF010000126.1, from coordinate 17,591 downwards.
CGGGCGTGGGCTTGGGCGCGCGCCGGCAGCAGGCAGCCAGCCACCAACAGCATCAGCGCGGCGAGCCCCAGCAGGGGATGGCGGCCGAACGCTCTGCGGGTCAACCAAGGGCGGTGTCTGTGCATCGATGGTGCATCCGTGGCGAGCAGGCGATCGGGGCAACCCGGGCGCGGCAGTGGGGTCATTGTTTCGGAATCGGTCGGCGGAGGATATGGCGGCGCAAGAGGCGGAGGCACTGCAGGGGAGCCGGTGCCGCTGCGATCGGGATCTGTGCGGAGGCGACTTCAGCTCAGCGGTCAGGGCGTGAACAGCCGATCAAACTGGTGGTACTCCGGCTTGTTCAGGCCGTCGTGGCGCAGCATGTGCCGCAGCACCAGAATTTCGTGGCGCTGGGCGACGATGATCCCGCGGGCCAGGCGGCGGATCGTTGGGTTGCTGCTCTTGGCGAGGGCGTCGTGCGCCATCTCCAGGGCGCCACCGTGGTGGGCGATCATCCCCTCCAGAAACCAGGTGATCCGGTTCGAGGCGTTGACGCCGCCGCTGCTCATCTGCATCGCCGCGATCTGCTCCGGGCTCATGCGCCTCAACGCCGGGATCGCGTCTGGATTGGCACCCGCCGGCAGCGTCACGGGATAGGGCGGCGCTTCGGGGTACCAGGCCCGGCGCCACTGCAGCATCGCCTTGATCTCCTGGGCCTGATCGTTCCAGATCGTGTGGGCCAGGGCACCCACGCCCGGCGAGCCGGCGCCGAACACCTGCTCACTCATCAGCAGGGCACCGCGGTGGTGCTGCACCATCGCGTCGAGCCAGCGCAGGTCGTAGGTGCTGCCGGCCGGGCCGAGCGCGTGGCTGTGGTCGTGGCTGTTGGCGCCGCTGTGGGAGTGGGCACCGCTGTGGGTGGGAGCGTTGGCGGGGGGGTGGCGCCGTCGCCGGAACCGGCCGAAGGGGCGATCGGCGGGTGTTGGTGATGCTGGTGACCGGCCCCGGTCTGGGCCCTGAGCGGGCCCGGAAGCAGGGCCAGGGCCGCCAGGGTGGCGAGGGCTGCCAGTGGCAGGGAGGGGCGGGACACCGCGAGCAAACAGACGACCCCTCTAGCCTGGGCTCTCCAGTTGCTGGAGAGTCAAGCCGTGCCGCAGGGGTGCTGGAAGATCGGTGAACTGGCCCGTCGCTCCGGCCTGCCGATCAAGACGATCCGCTTTTACAGCGATGAAGGCCTGATCCATCCCAGCGCTCGCACCGAGGCCGGTTACCGCCTTTTCGCTGAGGAGGTGCTCGCCGAGCTCACCGTGATCCGCACCCTGAAGGCGATGGAGATGCCGCTCAGCGATGTGCGCCGCATCCTTGAATCCCGTCGCTCGGGCCTCTGCACCTGCAGCGCCCTGCAGGCCACGATCCGTGGCAAGGCCGCGGAGATCGAGCAGCGGATCGAGGGCCTGAAGGCGCTGCAGCAGGAGCTTCTCGCTCTTCTGGGCTCCTGGCAGGACTGCGGCGGCCGTAAGGACGATCCGGCGGCGGCGGCCTGATCCGGCCGGAGGGGTTCAGGCCTCAGGGCGCACCCGCTTCACCGCCAGACCGGCTTCGGTGGCGGTGACCGCTGCCAGCAGCAGCAGGCCAATCAGGCCCACCAGCTGGTTCTGGGCTTCCGCAGCGGCCTCGGCGTTCTGGGCGAGCACGGCCCCGGCCACGAACCAGGCGCTGGCCAGCGCCGAGGTGATCCAGTAGGCCCGCCAGCGGCGCTGGTAGAGATAGCCCGCCCCCAGGCCGGGGATCACATTCAGCAGTACCGCCACCCACCCGGCGGAGGCGGCGAGGATCTGCTCACGGGTCGGGGTCATGGGGAGATGAATCGGCTCTGCACTCTGGCGGCTTCAGACCCTGAGCGGCGGCGCCAGAGGCCCAGCCATTCGTTGTCGCGCTCGGGCCGGGAGCCGCGGGCAGGCTCCCAGAGCTCCGGCGTAAAGCCAGCGGCCTGGAGCTGCTGCGCCAGCAGCGCCGGATCACTGCCCCAGGGGGGACCGCCGGGGCGTGGGTGACACCAGAACAGGCCCAGAAGCCAGCCCTCCGGCGCCAGCAGCGTGTGCATCGTCTGCAGGTAAGCCGGCCGCTGGCTGGGATCGATCGCGCAGAAGCAGGTGTGCTCGAGCACCCCCTGCAGGCTGGCCTCGCCCAGGCCGGCGCAACTTAGGGCCGGCGCATCGAACAGATCCGCCTGCAGCCACTGGAGCTGGGGCTTGCCTTCGCCGTGCCGCTGGCGGGCGGCCTGGATCGCTTCGGCGCTGAAATCCAGGCCGATCACGGCATGGCCCAGGTCGGCGAGCAGGGCCGCCTCATGGCCGCGACCACAGCCCGGCACCAGCACGGCTCCGCCCGCCCGCGGTGCCCGCGGGTCGCTGCGCAGAAAGGCAGCCAACGGCGGGGCCGCCTGGCCAAGCTCCCAGCCATCCTTGCCCTCGCGGTAGCGCTGATCCCAGTCGGAGGCCGTCACATCCATCGCCCGGTAGGGCGTTCATTCAAGCGGCGAGATCAGGCCGGCTGCTGCTGCTGCCTTGGGGGGGTGGGCAGTTGGCGGCTGATGAGCGCCGCCAGGGCCACCATCACGGCCGAGCACCAGAGGCAGGCCTGCAGGCCGCCCACCAGAAACACCGCCCCGGAGAGCACGGTGCCCAGCAGCCGACCAGCGGCATTGGCCATGTAATAGAAGCCCACGTTCAGGCTCACATCCTCGGCTTCTGTGTAGGCCAGGATCATGTAGCTATGAATCGAGGAATTCATCGCGAACACCACCCCGAAGGCGGCCAGTCCCAGCACCACGGCCAGGCCGGGATGGCCCACCTGGTGCCAGAGGGCGATGGCAATCAGCGCCGGAATTGCTGTGAGCAGGGCACTCCAGAACTGCACCGCTGCCACGCCGGGAGGCGCACTCTGGCCCCACGATCGGCGCAGCGTCGGCGCTGCACCCTGCACGATCCCGTAGCCGATCACCCACAGGCCCATGAAGCCGCCCACCTCCCAGAACCGCCAGTCGAGCGTGGTCTGCAGGAACACCGGCAGCGCCACCACGAACCAGACATCGCGGGCGCCGAATAGAAAGAAGCGGGCCAGCGACAGCCGCTGGATGCCGCTGGATTTTGAAACCAGCGATTGAAAGCGGGGCTTGCGTTTCATCCGGCCGATGTCTGCGGGCAGTCGCAACGTGGCCAGAAACGCCAGCGCCAGGGCGGCGGCCAGGGCGCCAACGGCGGCGTTGAAGCCGATCGTGGTCAGCAGCAACCCGCCAAGGAAGAAGCCCACCCCCTTGAGGGCATTCTTGGAGCCGGTGAGAATCGCCACCCAGCGAAAGAGTTGGCCTTCGCCCTGGCTGTGGTCGTGCGGGGTTTCCGCCACCACGGTTTTGATGGCGCTCTTGGCGCTCATCTTGTTGAGATCCTTGGCGATGCCACTGATCGCCTGGGCCACCATCACGTAGCCCACGCTCCAGGCCTTCGGCCAGCTGTCGGCCACCGGCATCAGCATCAACAAAGCGGCCACCTGCAGCAAGGTGCCAGTCCAGAGGGTCAGCCGCAGCCCGAAGCGCGCCCCCAGCCAGCCGCCCCAGAGGTTGGTGACCACCCCGAAGAGTTCATAGAATAGAAATAGAAAGGCGATCTCCAGGGTGCTGTAGCCGAGCTGGTGAAAGTGGAACACCACCAGCATCCGCAGGGCTCCATCGGTGAGGGTGAAGGCCCAGTAATTGGCGGTGATGATCGCGTACTGCTGCAGGGCACTGAGGCCCCGGCCTGCGATCGCTGGGGGTCTGGTCATGGCAGGCGTCAGCGCTGATCGAGCAGGGCGATGTGGCTGACCAGATCCGCCATCCGGCAGCTGTAGCCCCATTCGTTGTCGTACCAGGCATACACCTTCAACTGGCTACCATTCACCACCATCGTCGAGAGGGCATCAACAATGGCGCTGCGCGGATCGTTCACATAATCCACCGACACCAGGGGGCGGGTTTCATAGCCGAGGATCCCGTGCAGTGGGCCGTTGGCGGCGGCTTCAAAGGCGACATTCACCTCCTCCACGCTGACGCTTTGCTCCAGTTCAAACACCGCATCGGTGAGCGAGGCATTGAGCAGCGGCACCCGAACCGCATGGCCGTTGAGCTTGCCCTGCAGCTCCGGGAAGATCAGGCCGATCGCCTTGGCTGAGCCGGTGGAGGTGGGGATCAGGCTCTGCAGGCAGGAGCGGGCCCGGCGCAGATCACTCTTGAAGCCATCCACTACCACCTGGGTGTTGGTGACGTCGTGCAGGGTGGTGATGGCGCCGTGGCGGATGCCGAAGTGTTCGTGCACCACCTGCACGATCGGGGCCAGGCAGTTGGTGGTGCAGGAAGCGGCGGTGACGAGCCGGTGCTGTTCCGGGTTGTAGCGATGGTGGTTGATGCCGTAGACGATGTTCAGCGCTTCGGCGCCGGCGACCTGCCCCTTCACCGGACAGGCCACGACGACCCGCTTCAGGCCGACGCTGTCGAAATAGGGCTGCAGGGTCGGTGGCGTCTTGAACTTGCCGCTGCATTCGAGCACCATCTCCACCCCGGCCTGGCGCCAGGGCACGGCGGTTGGGTCCTGTTCCTGGGTGTAACTGATCGGCTGGCTGCCTACGAAAAAACCGCGGGTGTTGGCCTGCACCGCCTGCTGCCAGCGGCCATGCACCGAATCGAAGGCCAGCAGGTGGCCGGCGGTGTGGGCATCTCCGCCGGCATCGTTGACATGCACCAGTTCGATGCCCGGGCGGCCCCAGAGGGCACGGAACACCAGACGGCCGATGCGGCCGAAGCCATTGATGCCGATCTTCATCGCTGCTCTGACCCGCTGCCGGGCGCCGGGAACGTCCTGAAGATAGATCAGTCAATGTTGATGGGTCATGTGTTGCAGCGCACCTTGGGGCGTTTGTGGTCTGTCTGGCCCCGCTGGCCTGGGGGCCTTGGCTCTGCGATGGCGCTCTTCTACGGTCAGAGAGTGTGATGGCGATGCCGGCCACCGGCTGGCGGCCTGTCGCTTCCCGGTGGTTCAGTCCCCGCGTTCCAGTTCGATGTCTGAGGCGGATCCTCGATACCGATCGCCCGTGCTGGCGTTCCTGAGCAGTGGCCCTGAACGGCTGCCCTGAGCAGTGGCCTTGCACCTTGGCCCTGAACCGTGGTCTTGAGCCGTGGTTCCTGGTTGTGGTCGCCTCCAGTCTGTTTCTGTTCCTGTTGTCTGCATCCAGCCATGGGCCTTTTTGAGCGGTTTCTCAGTCTCTGGGTGGCGCTGGCGATTGCTGCCGGTGTGCTCCTGGGTGCGCTGTTTCCCGGTGCCGCTGAGGCGATTGCGGCCCTTAATCTGGCCCGGATCAATCTGCCGATCGCCGTTCTGATCTGGGGCATGATCTATCCGATGATGCTGGCGATTGATTTCACGTCGCTGCATGGATTGCGGCGTCAGCCCCGTGGTCTGGTGATCACCGTGGCGGTGAACTGGCTGATCAAGCCGCTGACGATGACGGCGATCGCCTGGTTGTTCATGCGTGGCTTGTTCGCGGCCTGGATTCCTGTCGCGCTCGCCGATCAATACATCGCCGGCATGATTCTGCTCGGTGTGGCGCCCTGTACGGCGATGGTGTTTGTGTGGAGCAGGCTGTGTGCGGGTGATCCGGCCTACACCCTCGCCCAGGTGGCAATCAATGATCTGATCATGGTGGTGGCCTTCGCGCCGATCGCCGCCCTGCTGCTGGGTGTCAGCAAGGTGCTGGTGCCCTGGGACACCTTGGTCGCGGCGGTGGCGCTGTTTGTGATCGTGCCGATGGTGGCCGCCTGGTTGACGCGGACGCTGTTGCGTTCGCCCACCCGCATCCATCGGCTGGAGCAACGCCTGAAGCCGCTGGCGATCGCCTGCCTGATCGCCACCGTGCTGCTGCTGTTCATGGTGCAAGCCCGCTCGATCCTCACCCATCCGGTGGCGATCGTGATGATCGCCATCCCCCTGCTGGTGCAGACCTACCTGATCTTCTGGATCACGGCCCTGTGGATGCGGTTGTGGAAGCAGCCCCAGGCCATTGCGGCCCCTGGCGCCATGATCGGCGCTTCCAATTTTTTTGAACTCGCCGTGGCCGTGGCGATCAGTCTTTTCGGCCTCGATTCAGGCGCCGCCCTGGCCACGGTGGTCGGGGTGCTGGTGGAGGTGCCGGTGATGCTCTCCCTGGTGGCGATCGCCAACCGCAACCGGCGTCTTTTTCCTTGGGCTGCTGCCTGAGGCCAGGGGCGAAGCGGCTTGCGGTGCCAGCGCTCAGCGCAGCGATTCGCAGGCTTCGCCATCGCCGTTGCCATCGAGGTAGGTGTGGCCCTGACGCAGCAGTTGCTGGGCCCGGGCATAGGAGCCGATCTCACGGCAGCGGTAACGGACGCCGTCCGGCGTGGTGCCGTCGTTGCTCGCGGTGGAGCGGCGGCCGCGACGGAAGTCCCAGGGGCGCTGGATGCCGCCCTTCTCCTGCCACACACCGAGGCGCCGTTCGCTGGCCTGCCGTTCCGCCTGCAGGTAGCGGGCGCCATCGCAGCGGCGCAGGTACTGGCGGTAGACAAAGGCCCGGCCCGTTTCCACGAGGGCGAGGTTGAGGTTGCGATCGCTGATCACTTCGGCCACGGAGCGGCCGTAGCGGTCGGTGGTCTGCACCGCCAGGCTGACGGCGCTGCCGATCGGCAGCCATTGCTGCAGCTGCTCTCTGGCCTGCTGCCCCCAGGGGCTCTGGGCGGTTTCGGGGGCATCGATGCAGGCCAGTCGCACCGTGAGGGTGCGGCCGGCCTGGGTGACCCGGAGCGTGTCGCCATCGCCGATCGAGAGCACCGTGGCCCGAGGGTTCTGGGCCTGGCCGGCCGCCGCGATCAACAGGACCGGAAGCTGTGCACCGACGAACAGCAACAGAGCCAGCGAGCGCCTTGCCATCGCTGGAGTCTGCCTGGCCGGCCGCCGGCCGCTGCCCGCACCTCGCAGCCCGCCGGCCGCACCTCACGCGTGCCGCTGCCGCGAATCTCAGGTTGCGACGCAGGGCTCCCGCGCCTGGATGGTGGTCTGGTTTGAACTGGGTCTCAGGCGGGACTGGCGGGATCTTTGGGCCGGTGGTCTGCCGGCGCTCGCGCGCCCCGCAGTCGGTGCATAGGCTGGCGCCTCGCTTGCGCGTGGGGCTGCGGTGTCGAGTCAGTGGCAGAACTTTCTTCGCAACCAGGGGGAATGGCGCGGATCCTTCACCTCCCTTTCGGCGGCAGGCGCTGACCTTGGTTCCACCCCCTCAATCCTGTCGCTGGAGCCGGCCGAGGAGGATCGCCTCGTGCGCTTTCATCTGCGCCGCTTCGCTTCCGGCTACGACGGTGAGCCCACGCGTGAGGTGCGCACCGACTACCGCACCCTTGGCCGGCAGGTGGTGTTCTTCGATTCCGGCAGCTTCAGCAAAGGCAGCCTCCAGGTCGCCCCGAACACGGCCTCTGGCGCTGAATTCGGTTTCATCGTCGGCGATCGCCGGTTTCGGCTTGTGCAGCTGTTCACCGATGCCGGCGCCTTCGACGGCCATGTGCTGATCCGCGAATTCCGCACTGGCAGCGGCGCCACGGAACGTGAAACCCTGCAGCCCGAGCATCTGCTGGGTCGCTGGCAGGGGGAGATGGCCACGATCAGCGCCGATTGGCCCGTGGCCGAGCTCGAGAACGTGCAGCTGGCTGTGCACAAGGAGAGCTCCGGCCAGCTCCGGATCGAGAGTCAGGAGCGGGCCGGCCAGACCACCCTCCTCTGCCGGGGTGTTGCCGAAGCCGTGGGGGCTGGCGCAGCGGCTGGTGCGCGGCTGCAGCTGGAGGGGGAGCGGCAGGGTTTGTTGCAGTGCCTGGCCGATGGCGGCTACAGCCTGATTCCTGAGCAGATCAGCCACCGCCAGGCCTTTGTGGTGGAGGCCGGCTGGATGCCGGCGGCCGATCGCCTCGAGCGCCTGATCCGCCGCTACGACGCCAGCGGCGCCTGGATCAGCTCCAGTCAGTGCCGGCTCAGCCGCGTCTGATCACTGGCTTCACCACACCCCTGGCCTCAGCCGCTGCCGCTCGGGCTGGGGGCGGAGGCCTAGGGCCTGTGCGCGGGCTGCAGCGGCTCAGGGCATCCGCCAGTCGGCACCGCAGCGGCTCAGGTCATTGCCGACGGCGCGCTCCATCGTCTGGCAGCGGATGTCCACGTCCATCGCCTCCTTCGGGATCAGCTCCTTCACCATCCGCCGGGTGTTCTCCAGGTCCCAGGTGCTGGTGATCGAGAGGGATCCGGCCAGCGCCGGGGCGACGCTGATCAGGCTGCCGGCGAGCAGCGCCAGGGGAAGGGCGCGGCGCAGGCTGGGGCGTTTCATGGCAGGGATTGCAGGGTCCCTCTTCTTGTAGGCAGGAGCGTTGACGCCAACGGCCCCGCGCCTGCCACGGCCCTGCTGCTGATCGGTGGCGCCTGCGTGCTCAGATGCCGGCCCCTTCGCCGAAGATCTCCTGGCGGGCCCGGGCCTGGGTGATCGTGGTGAACGGCGGCACGCTGTCGGTGACCCAGACGTTGCCACCGATCGTTGAGCCCTGGCCGATCGTCACCCGGCCCAGGATTGTGGCGCCGGAATAGATCACCACGTCGTCCTCGACGATCGGGTGGCGGGGCAGGCCCTTGACCAGGTGCCCCTGCTCATCGATCGGAAAAGACTTCGCCCCCAGGGTCACCGCCTGGTAGATGCGTACGCCGTTGCCGATCACGGCCGTGCCGCCGATGACGACGCCGGTGCCGTGGTCGATGAAGAAGCGCTCGCCGATGCGGGCGCCGGGATGGATGTCGATGCCGGTGGCGGCATGGGCGTCTTCGCTGATGATCCGCGCAATCACCGGCACCCCCTGCTGGTGCAGCACATGGGCGAAGCGGTGGTGCGTGATCGCCTGCACGCCCGGGTAGCAGGCCACGATTTCATCGAGGCTGTCGGCGGCAGGATCCCCGTGGTACGCCGCATCGATGTCGGAATCGAGCAGCCGCCGGATCTGGGGCAGGGCGGCGGCCAGGGCGGAGGTGATCGCCGTGGCCTGCTCGATCACAGCGCCGTGCTCCTGGGGACCTGCAGCGGATCCAAGCCGGCCGCTCAGTTCGATCGCTACCTGTTCGCGCAGGCCCTCGAGGCTGCGCACCAGGCAGGCCTCCACCTGTTCATCACAGCTCAGGGGGCTGCTGGGATCGAGCAGGCCGAGGCGGTTGGGGTAGAGGGCCTGGCGCAGCGCCGCGATGATCGTGCGCAACCGCTGGCTGGAGGGCAGCTGCACGGCCCGACGCGGCGGATCACTGCGCTGCAGCGCCTCGCGGCGGATGACGCCGAGGGCGGCCGCCACCTCGGCCACACGGATCGGATCAAGGCTGCGGGTCATCGGTGGCGCGCTGGGCACGGGCAGCCTGATGGCTGCGCGGGTTGCACGGGCATTCTCCCTTCCGGCCTTCCGCCCTCAGCGGCCCGCGTTCTGGGCAACGATCTCGCCGTCGATCAACAGCAGTGATTCCCCTGGACGGAGGGCTCGCCACTGTTCGTTGGTGGTCAGGGGTTCGGTGCTGATGATCGACACCACATCGCGATCGGTGGTTTCGGCGGCGAAGTCCACCGTCAGGTCGTCGTCGGCGAGGGTGGCTAGCCGGAAGGGGGCCCGGCGCGTGATCGTGTGCAGCCTGGTGCCGCCGTAGGCATAAAGCCAGGAGCCATTGCTGAGCAGGCAGTTGAAGATCCCCAGCGCAGCGAGTTGCTGGGCGCAGCGATTCAGAGGTGCAAACAGTTGGCGGCCATCGTTGGCCCAGGCCTCTGCCGCCTCCGGCGCCTGCTCGAGCAGTTGATTGAGCAGCCAGCAGAAGGCGGCCTCGCTGTCGGTGTTGCCGGTCGGTTGATAAGGACCTCCGAGGGGAATCTCTCCCTTGAGATCACCGTTGTGGGCAAACACCCAGTCCTGATTGGCGAAGCTGCGCCGGAAGGGATGGCAGTTCTCGAGAGACACCACCCCCTGGGTGGCCTTGCGGATGTGGGCGATCGAATAGAGGGCCTTGAGATCAAGGCTGGTCAGCTCGGCGGCCACCGGTGAGAAGGCGGCGGGTGTCTGCTCCCGGTAGAGGCGCAGCGCCTGGGTCTCCGGATCGAAGCTCGCCAGACCCCAACCGTCTTGATGCTCCCCCGTGGCTCCGCCCCTGCGGGCCAGGCCGCGGAAGGAGAAGCGCATGTCGGTGGGGGTGTTGGCGCTGAGGGCCAGGAGCTCACACATCAGCTTCGGCGAGGGAGTCAGCGCAGCGTCAGATCGCGTAGTCCGGCACGAAGGAGCGCGCCTCACGGCTGCGGATGTGCAGCCTGTCGCCGGGCACGAGGCTGTCGTAGGCCAGCTGCTCGCGCGGAATCTGGGCGGTCACCACCTGGCCATCGGCCAGGACCAGCTCGGCCTGCAGGTCGCGGCCCATGTGGCTGAGGCGGCGCAGCTCCACCGGCACCGTGCCGGCCTCGGGCTGGGTGAACACCTCCACGTCGTGGGGACGCACGAACAGGGGGGCATCGGCCTGGGCCTCGCCAGCGCGTCCCGCCACCTGAATCGCCCCCTGGGGCAACACGTTGACGGCGCCGATGAAGCCCATCACGAACGGCGTGGCCGGCTGGTCGTAGATCTCGGCCGGGGTGCCGATCTGTTCCACCTTGCCGTGGTTCATCACCACGATCCGATCGGCCACCTCCATCGCCTCCTCCTGGTCGTGGGTGACGATCACCGTGGTGACGTGCATCTCATCGTGCAGGGTGCGCAGCCAGGTGCGCAGTTCCTTGCGCACCTTGGCGTCGAGGGCGCTGAAGGGCTCATCGAGCAGCAGCACCCGTGGCTGCACCGCCAGGGCCCGGGCCAGGGCCACCCGCTGGCGCTGGCCGCCGGAGAGCTGGGAGGGGTAGCGATGGCCGAAGCCCTGCAGTTGCACCAGCTCCAGCAGCTCATCGACGCGTCGATTGATGGCGTCCTTCTTCCAACGCCGGAGCTCGAGGCCGAAGGCCACGTTCTGGCGCACGGTGCGGTGCTTGAACAGGGCGAAGTGCTGAAACACAAAGCCCACCTCGCGGTCCTGGACCGAGCGGCCGGTGGCCTCCTCGCCGGTGATGAAGATCCGCCCGGAATCACTTTCCTCCAGGCCGGCGATCAGGCGCAGCAGGGTGCTCTTGCCGGAGCCTGACGGCCCGAGCAGGGCCACCAGCGAGCCGCTTTCGACATCGACGCTCACCTGATCGACGGCCTGGAAGCTGCCGAAGGCCTTGCTGACGTTCTCGACCCGGATGCCCATGACGGCTGATCGTTTCTCGCATTCTGAGCATGGAAGGGGGCCGGCGGACCAGGGGCAGGGGCCAATTCTTCGATAAGCACACAGGGCTTGCGTGGTATCGCGGGTTCGGCGGTGGTACGGTCAGGGCCAGCGCTCCTGGGCCCATGTCCGCGATCTGGTCACGCTGGCGTCCCGCTCGCCCCCAGGGCTCGATCCGCTGGCCAAAGATTCTCTGGCTGCTGCTGGCCCTGGCGGCGATCCTGGCCCCGGTGGCCGGGGTGCTCCTTCGGGCCCTGGTCGCCGGCCCGGCTGGGTTTGGGGCTGTGCTCAGCGCGCCGGCCTCCCTGGTGGCGCTCGAGATCAGCGGCGCCCTGATGCTGCTCTTGCTGATCACGGTGCTCACCAGCACCTGGTCGTGGCGGATCACCTGGCTCTATCTGACCCTGGTGTTGTTTCTGCCCCTGGCGGCGATGGTGCTCAAGGCCAGTGGTGTTGGCCTCGCTTCCTTCTGGGAGACGGCCACCTCGGCGGAGGCCGTGGCCACCTACCGCATCAGCTTCGGGCTCGCCCTGGTGGCCAGCCTGCTGAATGGGGTCTTCGGCCTGGTGATCGCCTGGGCCCTGATCCGCTGCCGCTTTCCCGGTCAGCGCCTGCTCGATGCCCTGATCGATCTGCCCTTTGCCCTGCCCACCGCCGTCGCCGGTCTGGCGCTCACGGCGGTCTACGCCAAGGACGGCTGGCTCGGGGCGCCGATCCAGCGCCTGTTCGGGGTGGAGGTGGCCTTCAGTTCGCTCGGGGTGGCGGTGGCGATGGTGTTCATCTCGCTGCCGTTTGTGGTGCGCACGGTGGAGCCGGTGCTGCGTTCGCTTGAGAAGGAGCAGGAGGAAGCCTCCTGGTGCCTGGGCGCCAGCCGCAGCCAGACCTTCCTGCGGGTGGTGCTGCCCCAGCTGATGCCGGCGATCCTCTCCGGCGTCGCCCAGGGTTACAGCCGGGCGGTGGGGGAATACGGCTCGGTGGTGATGATCTCCAGCAATGTGCCCTTCCGCGATCTGATCACCCCCACCCTGATCGTGCAGAAGCTTGAGGAGTACGACTTCGGCGGCGCCACGGTGATCGGCGCCGTGATGCTGATCTTCTCCCTGATCTCGCTGCTGGTGATCAACCTGATTCAGGTCTGGGGTCAGCGCTATCAAGGCGGCGAGAGTTCCGCCTGATCGCGATCAGATCCAGGGGCCTGCTCGCCTGGCCGAGCGCTTCAGGATCTGGAGGTCTCCTGGCTCGCTTCCGCGTTGGGCACGCAGAACCTGGCTCCTGATCCCGGGCTCCGTCGCCAGCCAGCTCCCGCTTCTTTCCCGCTCGCCTCGCACCGCTACCCGTCCCGCCAGCCTCCTCACCTCCAAGGCCCATGCCTCCCGTCATTCCCCCGCTCGAAACGCTGCGTCCCCCCGGCTGGGTCAAACCGAGCTTCCGCTCCAGGCTGGCGTCCGGGGTGCCGGCCCTGATCGTGATCGTGGCCTGCCTCTATGTGGGCGTGGTGATTCTGCTGCCGGCGGTGGCCGTGGTGGCCCAGGCCTTCGCCAAAGGGCTGGGGCCTTATCTCGAGAACTTCCAGTCGGAGGAGTTGCTCTCGGCCCTGCGGCTGACCCTGATCACGGCGGCGGTGGCGGTGCCCGCCAACTGCATCTTCGGCCTGGCGGCGGCCACGGCGATCGCCCGACGTCGTTTCCGGGGCAAGGCGCTGCTGCTGAGCGTGATCGATCTGCCTTTCTCGATCTCACCGGTGGTGGTGGGCCTGATGCTGGTGTTGCTCTACAGCCCCAGCAACGGCCTGCTCAGTGAGCTGGTGAACAGCCAGGGCTGGAAGATCATCTTCTCGGTGCCGGGGATCATCCTGGCCACGATCATCGTCACCTTCCCCTTCATGGCCCGGGAGGTGATCCCCCTGCTGGAAGAGGAGGGCTTCGATCAGGAGGAGGCGGCCAAGACCCTCGGCGCCAACGACTGGCAGGTGTTCTGGAAGGTGACCCTGCCCTCGGTGCGCTGGGCTGCTCTCTACGGCCTGATCCTGACCACGGCCCGCTCGCTCGGCGAATTCGGGGCGGTGTCGGTGGTCAGCGGCAACATCAGCGCCAAGACCCAGACCCTGCCGCTGTTTGTGGAGGATGCCTACAAGCAGTACAACACCGAGCTGGCCTTCGGTGCGGCCACGGTGCTCGGGGGGGTGGCGATCGTGTCACTGCTGCTGAAGATCGCCGTGGAGCGGATTCTCGAGCACGACAAGGCCGCCCTGGCGGAAGAACGCGAGGGCGGCTGAGCAGCCGTTGATCGGCGTTGATTCGCAGCGCTGCACGCTTATTGAGAATCAGCCGCAACAAGCCCGGATCTGCGCTACGTTGCGAACGCTTCTCAACAAGGCGGCTGTTCGTTGGTTCTGCTCGCGCTTCAGGATCGGGGGATCGCGGCTGCGCTCGATCGGCGGCCGTACGGATCGCTCCAGGTCTCCGCTCCCCAGGTCGGCTGTCTTCAGCTGGCCGCCGGTCGTTCGCTGCTGCTGCCCGATCGCAGCGCTGCCGCAGGCTCCGGCGTGCTGGCGGTGCTCGAGGGGGTGGCGCGGGTCGCCTGTGAAGCGGTCTGCCCCGGCGTCGACTGCGGCGCCTTCACCGTCGCCTTTCTGCAGGGGGGTGAGCAGGTGACGCTGCAGCAGCTCTGCGCCGAGGGGATCGTGATCGAGGCCCTGACCCCCGTGCGGCTGCGGCTGATCACGGCTAGCTCCGAGGTCGCCCTCCCGCCGGTGGATCCCGTCAGCGACTGGACCCTGCAGCTGCTGCGCCTGCGCCATCTGCCCCTGGCGGAACGCCGGTTGCAGGCCTTGCTGGCTCTGCTGTCGGAGCGTTTCGGCCGTCGCTGCGCCGGAGGCTATGCCCTGCCCTTCCGCCTCAGCCATGGCCGCATCGCCGAACTGATCGGCACCACCCGCGTCACCACCACCCGCCTGCTTTCACGCCTGCGCCAGCAGCAGCTGCTGATTGATGGTGAGGCGGATGCCGCTCTGGTGCTGTCGGCGGCCTGGATCGAAGCCGCCCCCCTGATCTCGGCCTGAGCGATGTCCTCGTCCCTTGCTGCCGCCCACCTGGGCACCAGTCAGCCCGCCGTACCCCGCGTTGAGCGGCCAGCGGCCGTGACCCTTGAGGGCCTCTGGCATCGCTTCCAGCGCCAGGGCCAGAGCGCCTGGGTGCTCGAGAACCTCGATCTCAGCCTCGCCCAAGGCGAACTGCTCGGCCTGCTTGGACCCTCCGGTTGCGGCAAAACGACCCTGTTGCGGCTGATTGCCGGCCTGGAGCGACCGGAGCGTGGCGTGGTCACCCTGGCCGGCCGTGCCGTGGCCGGATCCGGCCATTGGCTGGCGCCGGAGCGGCGCGGCGTGGGCATGGTCTTTCAGGACTACGCCCTCTTCCCCCATCTCACCGCCTGGCAGAACGCCGGTTTTGGCCTGGGCGGCGGTCGCCGTCGCCTGCGCTCCCAGGAGCGGCTGCGCTGGTTGCTGGAGCTCGTGGGCCTGGCGGAGCTCGCCGATCGTTACCCGCATGAGCTCTCGGGCGGACAGCGTCAGCGCCTGGCCCTGGTGCGGGCCCTGGCCCCCGAGCCCTCGGTGCTGCTCCTCGATGAGCCCTTCTCGAACCTTGATGTGGAGGTGCGACGCCACCTGCGCAGCGAGCTGCCGGCTTTGCTGCGCGCCTGCGGCACCAGCGGCGTGCTTGTCACCCATGACCCGGAGGAAGCGCTGGCGATCTGTGATCGCATCGCCGTGCTGCGCGATGGCGTGCTGCAGCAGTGCGCCAGCCCACGCGAGCTGCTCAGCCATCCGGCCAATCCCTTCATCGGCCGTTTCGTGCTTCAGGCCAATCTGCTGCCGGTCGACGCCACAGACGCCGGCACCTTGGTGACCGCCTGCGGCCCGGTGCATCGTGCCGCCTCCACCTCTGAAGCCGCTGAGGGCGCGGGCCCCCGCTCGACGGCAACGTCCAGCCCTGATGCGGAACCGTGGCAGCTGATGGTGACAAGCGACGGCCTGGAGCTGCTCCACGATCCGCAGGGCCCCGGCGAGGTCGTGGCGCGCGAGTGCCAGGGGCGCTCCTGGCTGGTCCAGGTGCGCCTCGGTGCCTTGGTTGTGCGGGTGCTGGCGCCGCTGGACTATCCCTGGCAGCCGGGAGATCGCTGCCGGGTGCGGTTCGCTTCCGAGGCCGAGCTGCGCCTTTATCCCGGCGGTGCCAGCGTCTTTGCCCGCTGATCGCCGTGTTCCAGGCTTGGCACCAGGGCCAGGGCTGCCACCAGCCCCAGCAGCAGGATCAGGCCCGAGGGCAGCAGCGCCGCAGCCAATCGTTCATCGCTGGCGTACTGGTAGACCCGCACCGCCAGGGTGTCGGCATCAAAGGGTCTCAGGGCAAAGGTGAGCGGCAGTTCCTTCACCGTGTCCACGAACACCAGCAGGCTGCCCACCAGCAGCGGCCGGCGCAGCAGCGGCAGATGCACCCGCCAGAGCACCACGGGCCAGGGGCAGCCCAGGCAGATCGCCGCTTCATCCACCGAGGGCGGCAGGCGTTCGAGGGCGGCATCCAGGGTGCCCTTGGAGATCGCCAGAAAGCGATCGGCGTAGCCCCAGAGCAGCAGCAGCGCTGCCGGCAGCGCCAGCGCACCTCCCACCGCCATCAGACCGAGCGCCAGGACGCTGCCGGGGATCGCATAGCCGAGGCTGGCGCTGTGGGTCAGGGCTGCCAGAGGTCGGGCCGGAATCCAGCGGCGGCTGATCGCCAGCAGCAGGCCGGCGGCCACCGCCAGGGCCGCGGCCACCAGGGCGAGGCCGAAGCTGCGGCTGCAGAGCTGGAGCAGCTCCAGACCCCCTGCGCCCAGCAAGGGTTCGCCGGCCGGTTGATCGAGGCTGCTGAGCATCCAGCCCAGGGGTAGACCGAGCGATAGCAGCGGCGGCAGCAGGGTGATCAGCTGGGCGGCCAGCTGCCGCCAGCCCTGCAGGCGCCAGGGTTGCAGGGGTTGGCTGGTGCCAGCCGGGCTCCAGCGGCGGCTGCGGCGGCGCAGGCCCCGCTCGAGCGCCACCAGCACCAGCACGATCACCATCGCGAGCAGGGCCAGGGCCACAGCTCCGGGCAGATCGCCCTCGGCCTGCCAGCGCTCGAGGATGCCGCCTGTGAGGGTGGGAACGCCAAGCAGCTGTACGGCGCCGAGGTCATTGACCACCTCCATGCCACTGAGGGCGATGCCGGCGCCGATCGCCGGCAGGGCCATCGGCAGGGCGACGCGCAGGAAACTGCCCCAGGGGCCGACCCCCAGCAGCCGGCAGACCTCCTGCTGGCTGCCGCCGCCACTGCCGAATTGTTCTGTGGACAGCAGAAAGACGTAGGGATAGGTGCCGAGCGCCAGTACCAGCACCGCCCAGCCTTCGCCCTGCAGGCGCAGGCCGAAGCGGCTGGCCAGGTCAACCAGTGTCGCCGCCAGCAGGTAGCTGGGGGTGGCCAGAGGCAGCAGCTGGGCGATCCGCAGCCAGCGGCGTCCGCGGAAGCTGCAGCGGGCGGTCAGCCAGCCATTGACCGTGCCGAGAGCACCGCCCAGGCCCGCCACGCCCGCCACCAGGCCGATGGTGTTGAGCAGCTCCCGCTGACCGGAGCGGCCAAGCTGGAGCAGACCCTCGCGCTGCCCCTGGACGGCCAGCGCCAGCAGCGCCAGCACCGGCAGCAGGGCCAGAGCCGCGATCGAGAGCGTGGAGAGGCCGAGCCAGCGGCGCGAGACGGTGATCAAGGCCTCAGTTCCAGCCGTTGGCTTCCATCAGTTTCACCGCTTCGCGGTTGCTGGCCCCCAGTTGGGCGGCGGAGACACCATCGGCGCGGAACGGACCGAAGCGCTTCAGTTCCGCGTTGTTGCCATAGCCCTTGAGTGGATATTCATCGTTGGCTTCGGCGTAGCCCCGGCCGCCGCTTGGCGAGGCCAGGAATTCGATCAGCTGCAGCGCCGCCTGGGGATCCTTGGCGTGGCGCGTGACCCCGGCGCCACTGATGTTGACGTGGGCGGGGTTGGGGAAGATCAGGCGCACGCCATTGGCGAGGCGGCGATCCGCGCTGCCGCTGCCGCCCGAGCGCATCCGGGCCAGGTAATAGGTGTTCACCAGGGCAGCGCCGCAGTCGCCGCGCCCCACGGCCCGGATCAGGGGGGTGTCGGAGCTGAAGTAGGCCTGGCTGACATTGGCGGTCATGCCCTTGATCC
>JBEDHF010000125.1:0-3342 GCA_041174245.1 Cyanobacteriota bacterium | reverse complement strand
CTGCTCTGCCTGATCATTTTCCAATGCAGAAGAAAACAGCAGCCTTACAAAAGCATTTAAAACCGTAATGGCAGCAAAGCACACCAGCAAGTGCTCACCCTTAGAAGAAAAAGAGGCCAGCGCCGACAGCTTGATTTTCATGCCCTTAGAGAGAATCATTTTGACCAAAAAAACTAAAGCCAGAAAGGGTTTATTATGAAAAAAGCATCACGGAAACACGCTGGAAACAACGTGACGTGATCGCTGAATGAAAGAAGCCCGAACGAATTGATTCAATACCACACCTCATCGCCAGGCAGAATGAATTAGACACAACGTGTACTGCCCTTCAGGCTATTCCCCGAAAGTCCACTGACACCGCAGCACTCAGCCGATGCCGGTACGGCAGAGATCGAGCACATCAGCCATCGAACGGATCTGGTCGATGGTGGTGCGGAGCTGGGCGGCGCTGCTCAGTTCGACGCGCAGATCAATGCGGGCGGGCTTGCCGTACGCCGTGCGCACCCGCGCATCGGAGACGTTGATGCGGCTGTCGGAGAGGCGGGTGAGGATGTCCTTGAGCACCCCGACCCGATCGAGCACCTCGATCCGCAGCTGCACCGGATAGCGCCGCCGGCTGGCATCCACGGCCGGATTCCAGTGCACGGGCAGGCGTCGCTCCACCGGCACCTGGCTGAGGTTGGCGCAGTCCTGGCGGTGGATGGTGATGCCGTGGTTGCCGAGGGCCACCGAGCCGAGGATCGGCTCGCCGGGAAGCGGCGTGCAGCAACCGCCAAGCCGGTAGTCGAGGCC
The DNA here is from genome assembly GCA_041174245.1 of Cyanobacteriota bacterium. Lineage (GTDB taxonomy): Bacteria > Cyanobacteriota > Cyanobacteriia > PCC-6307 > Cyanobiaceae > CAIXOZ01. Next base: position 2,550 of record JBEDHF010000125.1, on the reverse strand, counting down.
CTCGATGCCGAGGATCGGGCTGCCACTGCTCAGCGACTGCGGGGGGGCCTGGTGCTCGGCCTGGGCCACCACCTCCCGGGCCAGCTCCTCATTGGAGAGCGGCGGCAGGGCGGCATTGCTGGCGAGCTTGATCTCCTCGCGCAGGCGGTTCAGCACCTGATGCAGGGTGACGCCACCGAAACCAAGAGCGGCGAGCAGATCCTCGGTGCCGGTGAGATTGCAGCGCCGGGCCACCTTGGCGATCGCCTCACCGTTCAACAGGGCATCGAAGCCATCGCGACCGAGCTCACGCTCGAGCAGATCGGTGCCACGGCGGATGTTCTCTTCGCGGTGACTGCGCTTGTACCACTGACGGATGCGATTGCGCGCCGAGGGGGTGGCAACGAAATTGAGCCAGTCGAGGCTCGGGTGGGCCGATTTGGCCGTGAGCACCTGCACAAAATCGCCGTTCTGCAGCGGTGTCGCCAGGGGGCAGAGGCGATCATTGATGCGCACGCCCTGGCAGTGATTACCGATTTCCGAATGGATGCGATAGGCAAAATCAACCGCCGTGGAACCCTTGCGCAGACCCACCACATCTCCATTGGGGGTGAACACGAACACCTCTTCATCAAAGAGGTCTTCCTTGATCGCCGCCAGGTAATCGCTGCTGTCGTCAGCACCATCTTTCTGCCAGTCCACGAGCTGGCGCAACCAGTTGAAGCGCTCGGCATCGCCAGAGGCCGGTGAACCGCCCTCCTTGTACTTCCAGTGGGCAGCGATGCCGTATTCGGCCACCCGATGCATCTCGGCCGTGCGGATCTGCACCTCGATCGGCCGGTGGCGACCGATCACCGCCGTGTGCAACGACTGATAGCCATTGGGTTTCGGCAGGCCGATGTAATCCTTGAAGCGGCCGGGGATCGGCCGGAAGGTATCGTGCACCACCGCCAGAGCGCGGTAGCAGCACTCAAGGTTGGTGCAAAGGATGCGGAGGGCGGCCACGTCGTAGATCTCGTGGAAGGCCTTCTGCTGGCGCTGCATCTTGCTCCAGATGCCATAGAGATGCTTGGGCCGGCCGCTGACCTCGCAGTCCTCCAGCCCGACCTCCCTGAGGCGATCGCGCAGCAACGCCGCCGTGACGCCCAGGCGATCCTCCCGGTCGCTGCGCTTGCTGGCCACCTGTTGCTGAATCTCGCGGTAGGGCTCCGGCTCGAGAATCTTGAAGGCCAGATCCTCCAGCTCCCACTTGAAGCGGCCGATGCCAAGACGGTTGGCCAGAGGGGCGTAGATCTCACGCGTTTCCCGGGCGATGCGCTGCTGCTTCTCCGGTTGCAGCGCCCCGAGGGTGCGCATGTTGTGCAGCCGATCGGCGAGCTTGACCAGCACCACGCGGATGTCGCTGGCCATCGCCAGGAACATCCGCCGCAGGTTCTCGGCCTGGGCTTCGGTGCGGTTGGTGAAATGGATGCCGCCGAGCTTGGTCACGCCCTCCACCAGGGCCCGCACCTCGGCACCGAAATGAGCCTCAAGATCTTCGGCGCTGACGTCGGTGTCCTCGACGACGTCGTGCAGGAAACCGGCGGCGATCACACCGGCGCTGGCACCGATGCTGCGTAGCAGATCGGCCACCGCCACCGGATGAATGATGTAGGGCTCGCCGCTGGCCCGCACCTGTCCATCGTGCAGCTGGTAGGCGAAATCGAAGGCGGAGGCCAGCAGCGCCTCAGAATCGGTCGGACAGCTGTCGCCCCGCCCGGGCGGCACATGCTCGATGCAACGCTGCAGCCACTCGGGCAGGGGGATGCCGTAGTCCTCCGGGCTGCTGATCAGCCGCCGACCGCTACCCACGTCTTCGGCGCCAGGCCCTACGCCATCGGCAGGCGGATCATCAGCACCTTGATCAGGCCGATCAGCCAGAGCCGATGGGGCTGTCGACGCGGCCTGGGCGTTCACGGCGAGCCCCGGCGACGCAGCCTGGGCAGTCGCGGCTGCCGACGCAGCCGTGGCTGTCGGGCTGGGCGTCGGCGTGAGCGTTGGCCTGGGGGAATCCGCCTCGAGCATGGCACCCTGCGGTTCGTCCCATCGTAGGCAGCCGCCCAGACCGGCGCCTCCCTGATCGCCATTCCGGCACCGGCGCGATCACACTGTTGAACGCACTGCCCCAGGTGACCGCGTGGCCGATCTGCCCCAGCCGGCGACAGTGCTGCGGCTCAGCGGCCTGGCTGTGCGCTACCCCGGCGCCCCCCTGCCGACCCTGGACGGTCTGGATCTGACCCTGGCGGCAGGGGAACGCCTGGCCCTCGTCGGCCCATCCGGCTGCGGTAAGAGCACGGTGGCGCGAGCCGTGCTGCAACTGCTCCCCGATGGCAGCAGCACGAGTGGCGAGCTTGAACTGTGCGGCCAGGATCCGCGGCGCCTAAGCGCGGCGGCGCTGCGGCAGCTGCGCGGGGAGGCGGTGGGCCTGGTGTTCCAGGACCCGATGACCCGCCTCAACCCGCTGCTGACGATCGGGGAGCATCTGGCCGACACCCTCAGCGCCCATCAGCCCCGGCAGCAGCGGCAGCAGAT
>JBEDHF010000124.1:0-2634 GCA_041174245.1 Cyanobacteriota bacterium | reverse complement strand
GATCAGATGGCCGGCGATGGTGGTGTCGAACGCCAGGATCGGATGATCGAGCCGTTGGCGGCAGATCTGCACACCGCCGTTCTGGCCGGTGACCACGCAGGGCCGCTGGATCGCCGGGCAGGCGTCGTTGGCATATTCCTGATCGCTGGGCAAATCGGGCCAGCTGCGCCCGAAGGTCTGGGTGCGGCCGACATTGCTGAGGCAACCATCCAGCTGCAGCAGGCAGGAGCCGAGATCGGTGTGGTCGGTGGCCAGCACCAGGTGGGTGCCGCCTGCCACCGCTGCTTCCAGGGCCTCGAAGAACGCTGGCTCCGGGCCGTTGTCGAGATCGGGGGCGATCAACCAGACCTGCTCGAAGTGACCGCTGCGCAGTTGGTTCTGCAGCTTGAGGCGATCCTCGGCGCTGCTCGGATGGTTCTGGACCAGCAGCTGGAAGCCGGGCTGCTGCGCTTCGCCGGCGGCGCGGATCTGGGCCGCCAGCAGCGAGAAGCGCTCGATGCACCAGTCATCGGCATCGGCGCCGATCGTGGTCTGAAGCAGGGCGTTGCCGGTCGAAGCCACGGCGCAGGCACAGGGACCCCCATCCTGCCGGCTTCGCCCCCGTTCTCCCAGCCCTCGGGGCAGGGCTGAGCCGCGATCGCCCTCAGGGCTGCAGCCGTGAGAAGCGCAGCGGCTGATGGCGTTCCAGGGTGAGGCGCCAGAGGCCGTCCACGCTCAGGGCCTGCAGTTGGGCGATCAGGACCTCCGTTGTGCCGCCGTTGATCCACGCCGCCTTGGTTCGGGGCAGGGTGTTCTGCAGGGCCTCGAAGGGAAGCTGCAGCAGCAGCAGGCTGTCGTCGGCCGCTATGCGCTGCAGGGCGCCGGCGCTGTTGCTGCGCTGCCACAGGCGCAGCAGCAGTTCCAGGGCCAGGTTGTGGCCGTCGCCGGCCGGATCAGCGTCCGCCGCGATCGCCTGGCGCAGGGACTTGCCATTGATCGGCATCGCGCGCACACCGCCCTGCTCCAGCAGGGCCAGGCAGATCAGATAGGGGGCGTCGGCCATCGAGGGCGGCATCCAGTCGGTCAATCCACCCTGCCCCACCGTCGAGCCAGCAGGGCAGGGTTGAGGCGCCGGAGAGCCGTCGCTGCGTGATCAGCAGCGCCGTTGTCGTGAGCAGCAAAGCCAGCAGCAGCCAGGCCTTGCCGGGGCGCCGCCGCCGCCGCTGCGGGCGCCTTCCCTGGCCTTGGCGCCCTTGCAGGGGCAGGCCGCAGCGGCCGCAGACGAGGCGACCGCCCAGGCTGCGATCGGCCCGGACGACCTCACTGCCGCAGTGGGGACAGGTCATCGAGGGGGGCTGGGGATGCTGGGCCCTGTCAACGCTCTCACGCCACCAGAGAGCGGCGTCGCGTCTGCCTGGGAAGTTCTCCAAACAGGCTTCGGTAGTCAGCAGCGGTAACACCACAGGCCAGCAGACCCGATTGCTCCATCAGCTCGGCGATGCTCAGGTGGTTCTGGCTGCGATCCAGGAGTTGCCCGCGTAGTCGGTGCAGCCTCTGGCGTTTGGCTTCGGCCATCGGAGAGCAGCCGAGTTCATCCTGGAAGCTGTATTGCAACTGGCGGATTGATGCCCCCACGGCTTCGCTCAGTTCCACCACGGTGAACGGTCTGGATCCATGGGTCTCCATCCATTCGCGGGCCTGGTTGATCAAGCGACGCCTGCGAACGGCGGTGATGCGCTCCTTCGGTGCTTGATCGCTATGGAACAGCGACCATTGGAGCAGGCTGTTTTTCAGCTGCTCGCTGGCAAAGCCCGAACCGGACCCTGGCGTTGCCGCAGCCGTTGCCACAACACGGGCGGCAGCAAGCACAGCCTGTTCACCACGGCCGGAGCGTAGCAATGGGGGGGGGGCGGATCGCTTCCATCCAGGCAGCGCATCGGTAGGAATCAGAATCGAGACGCCTTCCATCTCCAGCGACGTGCGGCCATGGAGATGATCGCCTGGAGTGAAGACCATCGCTGTGCCGGGCTCTGACAGCAAGGCCTGGCCATTCACTTCTTCTTCACTGATGCCTTGCAGTGGCAACCACACCACGACACTGTCACATTGCTCGCGGATCATCTCAAGGGCTCCCGCTCCCTTGAGATGAAGCACCTGCAAGCCAGCGACGTGTCCCAGTCGCATCGTCGCCTTGAATCCTTCGACGGGCGAAAGCAAGGCGCTTGTGTGGTGACCAAGGTTGCCGGCCACGCTGTGATGCCACTGACCAAAATCGGTGGTTTCCAGGATGGTGGTCAGGCCCTCAGTCTCCAGGATCTCGGAAACGGCGCTCAAGGCAGACGAAAAAGACAGGCTGAGATTAAGGGGTTGGTGGCTTCATGGCCATGGCTCTGGTGTTGGACCATGGGTTGCGTTGGGTGACCTGGTGGCTGACCCACCCATGCGGTGCGGTTGGCCATCGAAGCTGGGAACGCATGAGCGGCCATGCTTTCGCTGTCGTCTGGCCTGATCCGCTCGTCCAGCCGCTGGCTTAAGAGGCTGCTGAAAAAGCGACAGAAGCAAGGCCTTGTGCCCTGACCGTCCCGCTCATCAGCGCCGCGGCAATCAGGTTGCCCGGTGCTCTGCGGCTCGCATGCATCACGTCTGGGCTCGATT
>JBEDHF010000123.1:0-4961 GCA_041174245.1 Cyanobacteriota bacterium | reverse complement strand
GCCGGTGAGCTGAGGCTGCAGGCCAGGGCTTGAGCCGGCCTGTAAGGTCAAACCAGGACAGACGTTGCAATAAAGCTTTTGGCGCTCCCTGTTGTGGCCATCATCGGCCGCCCGAACGTCGGCAAGTCCACCCTGGTCAACCGGCTCTGCCAGAGCCGGGAGGCGATCGTGCACGACGCCCCGGGCGTCACCCGCGATCGCACCTATCAGGAGGGCTTCTGGGGTGATCGCAGCTTCCGGGTCGTCGATACCGGCGGCCTGGTGTTCGATGACGACAGCGAGTTTCTGCCCGAGATTCGTGAGCAGGCCAATCTCGCCCTGGCCGAAGCGGCGGTGGCGGTGGTTGTGGTTGATGGTCAGCAGGGGATGACCGCCGCCGATCAATCGATCGCCGAATGGTTGCGGGGCCGCGGCGTGCCGAGCTTCGTGGCGGTCAACAAATGCGAATCCCCGGACCGCGGCCTGGCGATGGCGGCCGAGTTCTGGAGCCTCGGCCTTGGTGAACCGGTGGCGATCTCCGCCATCCATGGCGCCGGCACCGGCGATCTGCTCGATCAGGTGGTGTCGCACCTACCGCCCGCCGCTGAGGATGAGGGCGAAGAGCCGATCCAGATGGCGATCATCGGCCGGCCGAATGTGGGCAAGTCGAGCCTGCTCAATGCGGTCTGCGGTGAAAATCGCGCCATCGTCAGCCCGATCCGCGGCACCACCCGCGACACGATCGACACCACGATCGAGCGCGAGAACAAGGTCTGGAAACTGGTGGATACCGCCGGCATCCGCCGCCGCCGCAGTGTCAATTACGGGCCGGAGTTCTTCGGCATCAATCGCAGCTTCAAGGCGATTGAGCGCAGCGATGTGTGTGTGCTGGTGATCGATGCCCTTGACGGGGTCACCGAGCAGGATCAGCGCCTCGCCGGTCGGATCGAGGAAGACGGTCGGGCCTGCGTGGTCGTCGTCAACAAATGGGATGCGATCGAGAAGGACAGCCACACGATGCCGGCGATGGAGAAGGAGCTGCGCGCCAAGCTCTATTTCCTCGACTGGGCGCCGATGCTGTTCACCTCGGCCCTGAGCGGCCAGCGTGTGAATGCGATCTTCCCGCTCGCGCTGCTGGCGGTCGAGCAGCACCGCCGTCGCGTCAGCACCTCAGTGGTCAATGAAGTGCTGCAGGAGGCGGTGAGCTGGCGTTCGCCCCCCACCAGCCGCGGCGGCCGCCAGGGCCGGATCTACTACGGCACCCAGGTGGCCACCCGTCCGCCCAGCTTCACGCTGTTTGTGAACGACCCCAAGCTGTTCGGCGACACCTACCGTCGCTATGTCGAACGCCAGATTCGCCAGGGCCTTGGTTTTGAAGGTTCCCCCCTCAAACTCTTCTGGCGCGGCAAGCAACAGCGCGATGCGGAGAAGGATCTGGCCAGGCAGCAGGCCCGGGGGCGTTGAGGGCCGGGGTGTGAGCCGGCCGATCACCGCTGCCGGGAGCCGGCGCTGATGGACTGGGTCCGCCAGATTCCGATCGGTCAGTTCGTGGATGTTGCCCCCGGCTGGCTGCGGCGGCTGGATCCACGCCTGAAGATGGCCTGGTCGCTGCTGTTTCTGCTGACGCCGATCCTGGCGGGGCCGCTCTGGCGCCTGGCGCTGGTGCTGGCCCTGATCGTGCTCACCGCCTGCAGTGGCCTGCCGGCGCGGGTCTGGTTCCGCAGCCTGGCGCTTCTGCTGGTGGCCGCCACCTTGATCGGCGCCCTGGCGGCCTTCCTGCCTGTCAGTGAGGTTGGTGCTGGCGTTCTGCAGCGCCCGCCGGCGGAGCTGCGACTGGGGCCTTCGCCGCAGGGGCCATCGGGCCCTGCGGAGCCGCCGCCGACCCGCAGCGGCCTGGCCTGGGAGTTGGTTCGCTGGGGCCCCCTGATGGTTGGGCCCGTGCCCGTTGGCCCCCTGGTGATCACCCGCCGTTCAGCGGACCTGGGTCTCAATGGCGCCACCCTGCTGGTGACCGTGATTCAGAGCACGAACCTGATGCTGCTGACCACACCCCCGGAGGAGCTGGTGTGGGCGCTGAACTGGGGCCTGGCGCCGCTGCGGATCGTCGGACTTCCCGTGGAGCGCCTCGGCTTCACCCTGTTGCTGGCGTTGCGGTTTCTGCCGCTGGTGCAGGAGGAGCTCCAGAACCTGCTGCGTTCCCTGGCCACCCGTTCCGTTTCGGCCCGGCAGCTGGGGCGTCGCGGCGTGCTGGCGCTGGTGCTGGCCGTGGCTGAGCGGCTGTTTCGCAATGTTCTGTTGCGCGCTGAGCAGGGGGCCGAGGCCCTGATCGCCCGTGGGGCCAGGCCCCTGCCGCCGGCTCAGCTCCAGCCCCCGGGCCCGATCGCGGTCTGGAGCCATGCCCTGGCGACGATCGCCCTGGTGCTGGCGCTGGTTCTGCGTTGGAAAGTCGGTGCCCTTTAATGGCATCAGGTCGGCGGTTGTTGTGAGCCAGGAGCGCTATCTCAATCACCCCACGTTCGGGATGCTCTACCGGGTGGCCCCCGTGAGCGATGAGCAGGATGTTTATGTGACGCTGTATGCCCAGCGCATCTACTTCCTGGTCACCCTTCAGCCCCGGGGCGCGCAGTTTGAGGTGATCCCGCTGATGGATGCCCGTCACTACGCCGAACAGAACCTGGTGCGCTCCAGGCGTGAGGCTCCCGAGGTGCATCGGCGTTGGCGGGAACTCTTTGATCAGACCTTCATCTGACGCGGTGGCGATGGAGGCCATCGAGCGGGGGCCGGATCCGGGCCTGGATCTGGCTGAGCGCCTGCAGTGGTTCCGGCGCAGGCTTCCCCCCTCCTGTCAGCTGCTGGCGGTGAGCAAAGGACAGCCGCTGGAACGGCTGCGCGAAGCCGCGTTGGCCGGTCAGCGCAGCTTCGGCGAGAGCCGCCTGCAGGAAGCGATCAGCAAGCAGCAGGCCCTGGCTGATCTGCCTGGACTCGACTGGCATTTCATCGGCCGTCTTCAGGCCAACAAGGCCCGGGCCGTGGTGCGGCAGTTCAGCACCATCCATTCGCTCGACAGCCTGACTCTGGCCCAACGTCTCGATCGCATCGCCATCGAAGAGGGGCGTAGGCCCAGGGTGTTTCTGCAGGTGAAACTGCTCCCCGATCCCGCCAAGACCGGTTTCAGTGCCGAGGAGCTTCGGAAGCACTGGCCCGCCCTGCAGGCCCTCAGCGGCCTTGATCTTGTTGGGCTGATGACGATCGCGCCCCTGGGGCTGACATCGGAGCAGCACATCAATCTGTTCAAAGCATGCCAAACGCTCGCCTCGGAGCTGGGTCTGCCCGAGCTTTCGATGGGGATGAGCGGTGACTGGCCGGAGGCGATCCAGGCCGGCAGCACCTGGGTTCGCCTCGGTTCTGCACTTTTCTGAAACGCGAAGACCTTGGCCCTTGCGCTTGTCCGTGTGGGACGCTATCAGGGTAGAAAGTCAGAACGAGGACCTTCTGGTGTCGTTGCTCAGTCGTCTCCGTGAGGCCGTCGCCGGTCAGCCGTATCTCGATGACCAGGATGGTTACGACGACGATTACGACTACGTCGAAGGCCTCGACAACGACCCGCCCCGTTCTTCCGGCGCTGCGATCACCCGCAGTGACATGCCCTCGTTCGGGGAGGACCCCTTTGCTGGTACCAATGTGATCGGCATGCCCGGTCTGCATACCCCGGCGGCGGAGGTGTTCCTGATGGAGCCCCGCAGCTTCGATGAAATGATCCGGGCGATTCAGGCCCTGCGGGATCGCAAAACGGTGATCATCAACCTTTCGATGATGGAGCCTGATCAGGCCCAGCGCGCGGTTGATTTCGTGGCCGGCGGCACCTTCGCCCTCGATGGTCATCAGGAGCGTGTGGGCGACAGCATTTTCCTGTTTGCCCCCAGCTGCGTCACCGTCTCCACCGCCACGATCGAGGATTCCACCTCCCCCACGATCACCACCCAGCGCGAGGCGGCGCCTGAGCCCTCGGCTCCCAGCCCGGCCTGGAGCCGTCAGGACGCTGTCGGCTTCGGAGGCTGAGATTGAACGCACCAGAGACCTTCGGGGTCCTGGGCCTGGGCCGGATGGCCCAGGCTTTGCTGTCTCCGCTGCTTGAGGAAGGCCTGATTCCCCGGCCGAGCGTGCGCGCGGCGGTGGCCTCGGAGGCCTCCGCAGCCGCCGCCCGGGAGCGCCTCGGCTGTGCGGTCGCCACCAGCGCCGAGGCCGTCTGGCCGGCCCCGGTGGTGCTGCTGGCGATCAAGCCGCAGCAACTGCAGGCTCTGGCCGCCGCGCGCGCTGGCCAGGCGGCGGCGGCCCTGCCCGCTGGCTTTCTTGGCCCTCGGCCGCTGTTGATCTCCGTGTTGGCGGGGGTGACCCTGGCGCGGTTGCAGCAGAGTTTCCCCGGCTGGGCCTGCATCCGCGTGGTGCCGAACACACCGGTGCTCGTGCGTCAGGGGCTCACGGCCCTGGCCTGCGCTCCGGAGGTGAGCCCTGATCAGGCGGCCTGGGTTGCCGATCTCTTCCGCCGTGTCGGAGAAGTGCATCAGCTTCCCGAAAGCCAGCTCGATGCCTTCCTGGCCCTCACCTCCTCCGGGCCTGCTTTTGCGGCCCTGATCTGCGAGGCCCTCGCTGATGGGGGCGTGGCCGCTGGCCTGCCCCGGGCCCTGGCCCTGCCCTTGGCCGAGCGGATGCTCGCCGGCAGCATGGCCCTGCTTGAGCAGCAGGGGCTGCATCCCGCTGAACTCAAGGATCTGGTGGCCAGTCCCGCTGGCACCACCGTGGCGGGCCTCAGGGTGCTGGAGGGCGCTGGCGTGCGCTCGGCCCTGCTGGAAGCGGTGCTGGCCGCGGCTGAGCGCAGCCGGGCCCTGGCCTGAGGGGAGCGCCTCAGCCCTTGCCTGCCCCCAGTCGAGGTTCGGTGCCGGCGAGCAGCCGCCGCACATTGCTGCGGTGCCGCCAGACCACCA
>JBEDHF010000122.1:0-2779 GCA_041174245.1 Cyanobacteriota bacterium | reverse complement strand
ACACCATCCGCCCCCGCAAACAGATAGGCAGGCGCCAGCCGGTTCTGGGCCAGGGCCGCCTCCAGCAGCGCCACGGCGCGGGGCTGGCCGATCAGATCGGCGAACAGGGCGCTCATCGCTCCCCTCCGGCGCCGGCCTGCCAGGAAGCCGCGGCCGCGTGCAGGGCCTGGCGCAGGGCCGCCGTCACGGCCTCAGGCGGCTGATCGGCGGCGATCGTGCACCAGCGGCGCTCGTCGGCCAGGGTCTGGAAGCCGTGCGCCACCCGGGCCAGGAACGGCTCGCCGGCGGCTTCGATCCGATCGGCCGCCCGGGCGCTGCGCCGCTCCAGAGCCAGGGGCAGCGGCAGCTCAAGCCAGAGGGTCAGATCCGGCTTGAGGCCGCCTGTGGCGATTGTCTCCAGCTGGTTGATCAAGGCCAGGGGCAGGCCGCGGCCATGGCCCTGGTACGCCGCCGTGGAGCCGGCGAAGCGATCGCTGAGCACCCAGTCGCCGCGCTCCAGGGCCGGAACGATGGTGGTGGCCACATGCTGGGCCCGGTCCGCGGCATAGAGCAGCAGTTCAGCGGTGCTGCAGGGGGCCTGATCGCCGCTGGAATGGAGCAGCAGCTCCCGCAGGGCGCGGCCCAGGGGTGTGCCACCCGGTTCGCGCGTCAGCAGCAGCGCCGCCCCCTCCGGCATCAGGCCGCTGCCGGGCAGCCAATCGGCCAGGGCGCTGAGCTGGGTGGTCTTGCCGCAGCCATCGATGCCCTCCAGCACCAGAAAACGGCCGCGGCTCGGGGGGCCTGAATCCATCAACGGAGGCGCTTCACAGGCCCATGCTGCAGCAACAGGGCATTGAGCACGACCGTGATCGAACTGGTGGCCATCAGCAGCGCCGCCAGCGGGGGGGAAAGCAGCAGCCCGAAGCGCGGCAGCAGCGCACCGGCGGCGATCGGCAGCAGCACCAGGTTGTAGCCGAAGGCCCAGATCAGGTTCTGACGCACCTTGGCCATGGTGCGATCGGCCAGCTCCAGGGCCAGGGGCAGCGCCAGCAGGTGATCGCCGAGCAGCACCAGATCGGCCGTGTCCTGGGCGATCTGGGTGCCGGAGGCCACCGCCACCCCCAGATCAGCGGCGGCGAGCGCCGGCGCATCGTTGATGCCGTCTCCCACCATCGCCACAGGACCCGCCTGCTGCAGCTGCCGCAGCCGCGTCAGCTTCTGCTCCGGCAGCAGCTCCCAGGCCAGAGCCGCCTCGGGCAGGCCCAGCTGCCGGGCCAGGCTGAGCACCGGCTGGCGGCGATCGCCGCTGAACAGGGCCAGCTGCAGGCCACGGCCACGCAGCGCCTGCAGCGCCGCCAGGGCATCCGGGCGCGGTGCATCGGCCAGGGCCACCAATCCGAGCAGCTGCGAGCCCTGGGCCACCGCCACCACCGTGGCACCGTCATCTTCGAGCTGCTGCTGCCGTTGCCTGGCCTGCGCCGCCACAGCCTCCGGCAGGGCCAACACCTCCAGCAGCCACTGCAGCCGGCCGACCCGCAGCCGCTCGTCGGGGGCCTGATCGAGCACACCCTCCAGCCCCTGGCCGGCCAGGGTCTGCGCCGAGGCCACCGCCAGCAGCGCCAGGCCCCGGCCTCGGGCCTCCTCGGCCAGGGCCCGGGCCAGGGGGTGACGGCTCTGCTGCTCCAGGCTCGCCGCCAGCTGCAGCAGCTGATCGGCGCTGGGGCTGTCGCCGGTGGTTGCTGCCAACGGAGCGATCGCCATCACCCTGGGCTGGCCGAGGGTGAGGGTGCCGGTCTTGTCGAAGGCCACCGCCTGCAAGCGCGAGGCCATCTCCAGGGCCGCACCACCGCGAAACAGCAGCCCCTGGCGGGCCGCCAGGCCGGAGCCGACGGTGATCGCCGTCGGCGTGGCCAGCCCCAGGGCGCAGGGGCAGGCCACCACCAGCACGGCGATCGCCAGCTCCAAGGCCAACGACAGCGGGCTCTGGCCGCTGCGCTCCAGCACCTCGGGCCAGCGCTGCAGCCCCCACAGCCTCCAGAACAACGCCGTGGCCAGGGCCAGGGCCAGCACGAACCAGGCGAAGCGGCCGGCGACGCGATCGGCCAGGCCCTGGATCGGCGCCTTGCGGGCCTGGGCCTGCTCCACCAGCTGCATGATCCGGGCCACGGCACTGTCGGCACCGCTGCGCCGCACCTCCAGCACCAGGGCTCCCTCCAGGTTCAGACAGCCGGCGGCCAGCTCCTGGCCCACCGCCACAGGGTGGGGCATCGATTCACCGGTGAGGCTGGAGCTGTCGAGGCTGGAGCGGCCCTCCAGCACCACGGCATCGACCGGCACCCGATCACCGGCCAGCAGCTGCACGCGATCACCCGGGCGCAGACCACCGGTACGCACCGGCCTGGCACTGCCATCAGCGCAGAGCAACAGGGCCTGATCGGGCTGAAGCGCCGCCAGCTCCTGCAAGGCCTTGCCGGTGCGGTAGCGGGCCCGCTCCTCAATGAAGCGCCCCAGCAGCACAAAGCCGAGCAGCATCACCGGCTCGTTGAAGAAGCAGGGCCAGCCAAGATCCGGCCAGAAGAAGCCGACAACGCTCGCGCCGTAGGCACTGGCCATGCCCAGGCCCACGAGGCTGTCCATCGTCGGAGCGCCAGCCACCAGGGCCCGGCCGCCCTGCCAGAGGATGGCGCGACCCGGACCTGCCAGGGCCACCGTGGCCACCAGCCCATGCAGCCAGAGCTGGGCCAGCAGCGGCAGCGGCCTGCCGTCATGGCCCGCATGCACGGCCTGGGCATGGCTGAGG
>JBEDHF010000121.1:0-5267 GCA_041174245.1 Cyanobacteriota bacterium | reverse complement strand
CGGGCCCTGGCTGCCGCTGCCGGTCTTCCCTTCGAGGCCACGGATTCCACCGCAATAGATTCCACCGCCACCGCTTCCCCCGTCACCGCCGCCGCTGAGGCGGTCCCCGTCACCCGTTCCAGCGATGCCTGATCCGAACGCCGCCCCCTCCTCTGCAGCAGGCGAGGCCTCCCAGTCCGGCAGTGAGGCCCTGACCGCCACGGCGCCGGCCCCCGGTCCTCTGGCCACCTGGCTCGCCAGCCAGGGTTTTGCGGTCGACAGCCTCGGCGCCGATCACCTCGGTGTGGAAATCCTTGGCGTTGAGCCCGAGGCCCTGCCGCTGGTGGCCACGGCCCTGAAGGCCACCGGCTTTGATTACCTGCAGTGCCAGGGCGGCTACGACGAGGGTCCCGGCGGGCGGCTGGTGAGCTTCTATCACCTGGTCAAACTCGCGGCCCTGGCCGATCGCTGCAGCCTCGATCAGCCCCTGCCCGCCGATCAGAAGCCCGAAGAGCTGCGTCTGAAGGTGTTCCTCCCCCGCGACGGCGACCTCACCATTCCCAGCCTCTACGGCCTCTTCCGCGGCGCCGACTGGCAGGAGCGCGAAACCTTCGACATGTACGGCATCAACTACGCCGGCCATCCCCATCCGAAGCGTCTGCTGATGCCCGAGGACTGGAAGGGCTTCCCGCTGCGCAAGGACTACGTGCAGCCGGATTTCTACGAGATGCAGGACGCTTACTGAGACCTGGGTGTTCTCGGATTCGTAGGGCCGCCGATCTCAACCCTGGCGGCCCCAGGGCTTGGCCCTCAGCTGATGCGGCGATCCGGAGGCGGCTGCAGGCCTCGCTGCAGGCGACGTTGCAGCCGCCGTTTCAGGGCGCGTGAACGCGAAGGGCTCTGAGGGCTCCGTTCTCCTGGCTGATGTCCCTCGCGCCGGATCTGGCGGAAGAAGCGCATCACCGCCAGCGCCAGGCTGCGGGGATCGTGGCGCAGGGTGGCGCTCGGCCTGGCTCCCTGTAGAGGGGCCACCATCACCTGATAGCCGAGGCTGCGCAGCCGTCGGCTGTTGCAGCGCACGGGTTCGGCGCCCCGCTGTCGGTAGTGGGCCACGAGGTTCGGATCGAGCAGTTCCTCCTGGGCCAGAACGGCATCGAACAGCCGCTGCTCCAGGCCCAGGCTGGCGAGCTGGGCTTCGATCGCCCGCAGGTGGCCTTCCACGTCAAGGCCATCGGTTTCGCCGGGCTGGGTCATCAGGTTGCAGATGTACAGCCGGGGGGCCCGGCTGCGGGCCAGGGCCGCCACCAGCTCCGGTACCAGCAGATTCGGCAGCAAGGAGGTGTAGAGGCTGCCGGGCCCGAGCACGATCAGTTCGGCATCGGCGATCGCCTCCAGAGCCCGTGGCAGTGCCGGCGGCCGCATCGGCGTGCATCCGAGGCGCACGATCGGGCTGGTGGCCTTGCCGATCGCCGATTCACCCTCGATCCGCTCGCCGTTCTCCAGTTCGGCCCAGAGCTTCACATCGGCGGTGGTGGCCGGCACCACCTGGCCCTGCACCGCCAGCACGCGACTGCTGGCGGTGATCGCTGTTTCCAGGCTGCCGGTGATCGCGGTCAGGGCGGAGAGAAACAGGTTGCCGAAGCTGTGGCCCTCGAGGCCCGTGCCCGCCTTGAAGCGGTACTGAAACAGGCGCGTCAGCAGCGGTTCCTCCCGCGACAAGGCCGCCAGGCAGTTGCGGATGTCGCCAGGGGGCTGCACCCCCAGCTCCCGGCGCAGGACGCCGCTGCTGCCGCCGTCGTCGGCCACGGTCACGATCGCCGTGATGTTGCTGCTGTAGCGCTTGAGGCCGCTGAGCAGGGTGGAGAGGCCGGTGCCGCCGCCGATCGCCACGATGTTCGGGCCCCGGTTCAGGCGCCGCTTTGCCATCAGGGCATCCACCAGCACCGTGTCCTTTTCGGGCGCCAGGGCCTGCTGGATCGAGCCGAAGCTGCGGCTCTGGCCCAGCCAGACCAGGGCGCCGCCGGCCAGCAGCACCAGGGGACCGGTCACGGCCCGCGGCAGCACCTGGGTGATGTTCTGCAGCAGCCAGCGGATCGACTGCAGCACCCAATAGATCGGTTGCAGATCCGCCCAGACCGCCGCGCCAAGCAGGGCCAGCACCAGGCCGATGCCGGAGGTGAGCATCCACCGCTTCACCACCAGGCCAGGCTGCAGCCAGCGGGCAGCCCGACGGGAGCGGCTGATCAGATCCCTGCGTTGCTGGTCGCCACCACGGAGCAGGCCTGGGGCCCTGAGGCTGGTTCGCAGGCGTCGGCTTCGAGGTTGGGGCCGCTGCTTGTTCAAGCGGGCAGGACGCGAACGCCGGCTGCAGATAGTGGAACTTTAAGGACTTCGCGTCAGGATGGATAGGAACACACCGTTGCACCCTGTGGTTTCCAGCCAGCCGTTGCCAAGGACGCCGGCCCACTCCCAGGCGCCGGTGCTGGAGATGGATGGGGTGGCGATCGGCTGGGGCGGCCATCGCGTTCTTGATGGCATTGCGTTGGCGCTGGCGCCTGGGGAGCGGCTGGTGGTGGTCGGCCCTTCCGGTTCCGGTAAATCGACGATCCTGCGGGTGTTGGCGGGCCTGCTGCTCCCCCAGGCCGGGGAGGTGCGCATCCACGGCATCCCCCAGACCTACCTGCGCCTCGATCAGCGCCAGCCGCCGGATGTGCGTCTGGTGTTCCAGAACCCTGCCCTGCTGGCGTCGCTCACCGTTCAGGAGAACGTCGGATTTCTGCTGTACCGCGATGGTCGGCTGCGGGAACCGGAGATCCGGGAGCGTGTCAGCCGCTGCCTGGAGGCCGTCGGCCTCTACGGGATCAACGATCTCTTTCCAGGCGAGCTCAGCGGCGGCATGCAGAAGCGGGTCAGTTTTGCCCGCGCCCTCGTCGACGACCCCTCCCAGCCGCCCGGCCAGCTGCCGGTGCTGCTCTTCGATGAACCGACCGCTGGCCTGGATCCGGTGGCCTGCACCCGCATTGAGGATCTGATCGTGCGCAGCTCTGACGTCGCGGGTGGTAGTTCGATCGTCGTCAGCCATGTGCACAGCACGATCGAGCGCACCGCCGATCGCGTCGCCCTTCTCTATGACGGACGTTTCCGCTGGCAGGGAAGCGTGGAAGAGTTCCGGCGCACCGACAACCCTTACGTGCAGCAATTCAGGAGCGGTAGCCTTAACGGACCCATGCAACCCTCGGAGATCTGACTCGATGCGTCGCAGTGTGCGCGAGGCGATCGTGGGGTTTTCCCTGCTGGCCGCCCTGATCGGAGCCGGAGGGTTCTGGTTCTGGCTCCGTGGCCTCAGCCTGGGCCAGACCCAATGGCAGGTGCGTCTGCAGCTTCAGGATGCGGCTGGGTTGGCGCCCCGTTCCGCCGTCACCTATCGCGGTGTGGTCGTGGGCCATGTGCGTTCGGTGCAGGCCAGCTCCGATGCCGTCGTGGCGGTGCTGGAGATCGATTCCCCCGATCTGAAGCTGCCCAGACCGGTGCTGGCTCAGGTGCAGAGCGGCTCCCTGCTCGGTGCCAACGCCCAGGTGGCGCTGCTGGGTGGTGGGCCATCCCTCCCGCCCGGCCTGCCCGGTCCGCTCTCCCGTGCTTGCGATCAGAGCCGGATTGTCTGCGCTGATTCGGTGATCGTCGGCCGCACGGCCCCCAGCCTCAGCACGGTCACCGATCTGGTGCAGCGCATGCTCGAGGATGCCGATCGGGGCAAGCTCGTGCCCACGGTCACCAGCGCCGCCCAGAAGTTCGAGATCACCGCCAGCGAGGCCACGGTCTTCCTGCGTCAGGCCCAGGGGCTCGTCCAGACCCTGGATCGGGCAGGCGGCAATGTCGATGCCGCCACGGCCCACATTCTCAACGTCACCGCCGCGATCGATAACCCGACCACGGTCTCCCAGCTCAAGCAGACCGTGGCCAACGCCGAGTCGCTCACGGCCCGTTGGAAGGCTGTGGGGGGCGATGTGAACCGTCTCACCGCCGATCCGACCTTCATGGCCGGGGTGCGCAGTGTGGCGATTGGCCTGGGTCAGTTCTTCGACGAGATGTACCCGGCCGCAACGGCGCCGCAACCGGCGCCGACCCCACCCCCGGCCCTGCAACAGACGCTGCCGAAGCCGTAACCGGGCCGCTCCCCTCAGACGCCGCTGATCGCCTCCATCGCAATGGCGGCGATGGCCTGATCACTGGCCTTGGGCAGCTGCACGTAGCGGCCACCGGCAGCTGTGGCCAGGTCCTTGCCCATGCCGCTGCCGATGAATTTGCGCTCGGTGTCGATCACCAGCAGCTTGATCCCCAGGGCCCGGTAGCGGCCTGCCACCTGCTTCACCTCCTCCTTCAGATCAACCGGTTCCTCACCGTCCAGCTGCGGTTGGCCGAGGGAGCGTGACAGCGGCACATTGCCCCGTCCGTCGGTGATCGCCACCACCACCACCTGGCCGAGATCGCCGGTGGCCAACGCATTGGCGCCGACCCGGGCCGCCTGGGTGAGGCCATGGGCGAGGGGCGAGCCGCCGCCGCAGGGCATCGATTCCAGCCGGCGCCTGGCTGCCGTGATCGAGCGGGTTGGGGGCAGCAACACCTCGGCCTGGTCGCCGCGGAAGGGGATCAGGGCCACCTCGTCGCGGTTTTCATAGGCCTCGGTGAGCAGACGGATCACGGCGCCTTTGGCGCTCTGCATCCGGTTCAGGGCCATCGAGCCGCTGGCATCGACCAGGAAGATCACCAGGGAACCGGCCTTGCGCTGCAGCTGCTTGGCGCGCAGGTCGCCTTCCTCCACGCTCACGGTGCGATCGGGCTGACGCTGGCGCCGCGCCTTCTGATACGGCGCCGCCGCCCGCAGGGTGGCATCAACGGCGATCCGCTTCACCGGTCCGCGGGGCAGCATCGGTTTGACGTAGCGGCCGCGGCTGTCGCTGAGCACGATCGAGCGGTTGCCGCTGCCACCGGATTTGGCCTTGGCCGCTGAAAAGAGCAGCAGGTCCGGATCGATCGCCGTGGCCTCCGGATCGAGCAGAAACTCCTCCGGAATCGAGGGCGGCGCCTGATCCTCGGGGGTGTCGTCCTCCTCCTGGTCGTCGGGCTCGTCCGGATCCTCGGGCTCCTGCTCGTTCTCGGGTGCTTCCGGTTCTTCCGGCGGCTGTTCACCCAGCGGCGGCGGTGGCGGCGGCGGCTCCAGGGGCTGATCGGGATCGGGGGGCGGCAGCTGCAGGGCCCGGGGGGCGATCACCAGACGCACCGCCACCTGC
>JBEDHF010000120.1:0-4505 GCA_041174245.1 Cyanobacteriota bacterium | reverse complement strand
TTTGTCTCAGGCGGCTGCAGGGCAGCCAGCTCGACCCCAGCAGTGGCCTGGTGGAAGCCCAGGCCGGCGAACCGATCCCGACCCTGGCCCGTCGTGTGGCCCGCGCCGGTCTGGGGGGCCTGGAATGGTCCGTGGGCATCCCCGGCACGGTGGGTGGCGCCGTGGTGATGAATGCCGGCGCCCAAGGGGGCTGCATCGCCGAGCGGCTGCACAGCGTCACCGTGATTGATCCGGCACAGCCGGACACCCCCTTGGATCTCAGCGCCACGGCGCTGGCGTTCTCCTATCGCCACAGCCGCCTGCAACAGGAACCACTGGTGGTGGTGTCGGCGCGCTTTCAGCTCGATGCCGGCCTCGACCCGAGCCTGCTGCTCGAACGCACCAGCGCCAACCTCCAGAGCCGCACCGCAAGCCAGCCCTACCACCTGCCGAGCTGCGGCAGTGTCTTTCGCAATCCTGAGCCCGAGAAAGCCGGCCGGCTGATCGAAGCCCTCGGTCTCAAAGGCCTGCGCATCGGCGGCGCCGAGGTTTCCACCCTGCACGCCAATTTCATCGTCAACACCGGCGCCGCCCGGGCCGCCGAGATCCAGGCGCTGATCGAACATCTGCAGGCCGAAGTGCAGCAACGCACCGGCATCGCCCTGCACCCGGAGGTGAAACGGCTGGGCCGCTTTGAACCGGCCCAGCGATAGCCTGCCGTCCTGATCAGGATGCAGCAATGGCGGGCTTCGGGCTTCCCAATTTCGGCCAACTCACCGAGGCTTTCCGCAAGGCCCAGCAGATTCAGCAGGACGCGCAGAAGCTTCAGCAGGACCTCGACGCCCTGGAGGTGGAAGGCAGCAGCGACTGTGGCCGCGCCAGGATCTGGCTCTCGGGCAACCAGCAGCCCCTGAGGGTGAGCCTGGCGCCGGAGCTGGTCGCCGAAGGAGCGGAGGCCACCGAAACCGCCACCCTCGCGGCCCTCAAGGCGGCCTATGAGACGTCGGCGGCGACGATGCGGGAGCGGATGGAGGCCCTCACCGGCGGCCTGAACCTGAACCTGCCCGGGCTGGGCGGCTGAGTCCTGCGCACAGACCACGTCAACGTCAGCGGTCGTCGTCCTCGGAGGCCAGGTCAAGGTCCTGACGCTGACGCCGCCGCGACGGTTGGCGTAGGTGCGCCTGCAGCCGGGGCTCCAGCCGGGAGCCCCGCTGGCGCAGGCCCGGCTCCGATCGCTGCGCAGCCCCCTGGCGCGCCGCCTCTGCTTCCACATCCGCTAGACAACGACCGAAGAGCTCCGCCCGGTCCCAGGCGCTGCCGATGCTGCAGCCCGGCTCCCCCTGGTGGCGACAATTGCCATAGCGACAGCCGCCGCCCGCCAGGGCAGCGCGCAACTCCGGGAAAAGAGCTGGTAACCGGGAGGGTTCGGTTGGCAACAACGGCCGATTGAACCCCGGGGTATCGGCCACCAGGGCACCAGGCGCCAGGGCAAACAGCTCCACGTGGCGTGTGGTGTGGCGACCGCGCTGCAGGCGTCCGGACACGGCCGAGACCCGCAGGGCCAGGGCGGGCATCAGCGCATTCAGCAGCGAGCTCTTGCCCACGCCCGAGGGGCCACAGAGCACCGTCAGACCGGGCTGACTGAGGCGTTGGCGCAGGCTGTCGAGGCCCTGGCCACTGCGGGTGGAGATCGCTACGGGGTCATACCCCCAGCCCTGGAGCCTTAAGCACCAGGCCTCAACGGCATCCGCCGGCAGCGCATCCGCCTTCGAGAGCACCAGCTCAACGCTCTGGCCCGTGGCCTCGGCCGTGATCAGGAACCGGGTCAGCTGCAGAGGATCCAGGGCCGGCTCGGCGAGGGCAGCCACCACCACCACGCGGGACACATTGGCCACCGCAGGGCGCTCAAGCACGCTGTGACGCTCGAACACCTGGGTCACCGCACCGCGAGCAGCGAGCCAGTCGATGCCATCGACCACTACCCGATCGCCGCTGAGGATCTGCTGTCCGCTCTTGCCGAGGCGGGTGCGGCGGGTGCAGAGCAGCCGCTCCACCCCACCAGGACCGGGATCATCCAGCGCCACCCAGGCGAAATTGGCCAGCAGGGCCACCACCAGGCCGGACGCGCTGGCGGGAGCCTCAACCACCATGGCGACGGATCAGCAGCCGCACCGCACCGGCAGCGGCTGGCTCGCTGAGCACCTGATGGCCAGCGCCGCTCAGTCCTTCGCTGACCAGACGATCCGGTTCGCCGGCATCCAGGATCACCTCAAGCCAGGCCCCGATCGGCACCGTCTCCAGCGCCAGTTTGGAGCGGATGAAATTGACCGGACAGGGCGTTCCCCGCAGATCGAGCCGCTGGCTCGGCTGCGGTAGCGGATCCGGAACGCCTGGAGCCATGGTCAGCCGAACAGGCCGCCGAACAGGCCGCTCTTGTGGGGATGGCGTTGTCCCTTGCTGGTGTGGTGTCCGGCCAATTGCTCCAGCAGGGTGCGCTCCTCGGCATTGAGCTTGGTGGGCAGCTGCACCTTGACCGTGAACAGATGGTTGCCCCGGGCCACCGGGTTGCCGAGTCTGGGCACCCCTTTGCCCTGAAGGTTGAGCACGGCGCCAGGCTGGGTGCCGGCGGGCACGGTCAGGGGCAGCGGCCCATCGACGGTCTCGACCTCGATCGTGTCGCCCAGAATCGCCTGCAGGTAATTGAGGGTGATCTCCGACTGGATGTTGATCCCTTCACGCCGCAGCTGGGGATGGGGCTGAACCGTGAGCACCACGTAAAGATCGCCGGCCGGACCACCGCGCTGGCCGGCATTGCCTTCACCGCTGACCCGAAGGCGCGTGCCGGTGTCGACGCCGGCGGGAATGTTGATCCGCAGTTTCTTGCGCACCTGCTGCAGGCCGCGGCCATTGCAGGACTGGCAGGGATCGGCGATCACCTGACCGGATCCATCACAGCTGGGGCACTCCACCACCTGCATGATGTTGCCGAAGGGGGTGCGGGTGGCCCGGCGCACCTGACCAACACCGCTGCAGGTGCCGCAGGTGGTGGGACCGCTGCCGGAGCGCGCCCCGGAACCCTGACAGGTGGAGCAGGTCTCCAGATGATTGATCTGCACCTGGCGCTCGAGGCCGAAGACCGCCTCGCTGAAGCTGATCGTCAGGTCGTAGCGGAGGCTGTCTCCCTGGCTGGGACCGCGACGCCGGGGGCCGCCGCCGGGGGCACCACCACCGCCGAAACCGCTGAAGAAGGTCTCGAACAGATCGGCGAAACCACCCATATCGCCCATGTCGGGCATGCCGCCGCCCCCACCGAGGCCGGCTTCACCGAACTGGTCGTAGCGGGCACGGGTCTGGGGATCGCTGAGCACCTCGTAGGCGCGACCGATCTCCTTGAACTTGTCCTCGGCGCCGGGATCCTTGTTGATGTCGGGGTGGTACTGGCGAGCCAGACGCCGGTAGGAGCGCTTCAGCGTGTCCGCATCTGCGTCCCGGCTCACCCCGAGCAGGTCGTAGTAATCCGCCATCGGCCCGGTCAGTCGGCATCACCCTAAAACCGGGACGCGCCGGCCCAGGGGGTGAAGACCGACCCTCAGGTCTGCCGACACCAGCAAACCTGAGGCGGGGGTCACTCAGGCCTGCTCCCCTTCGGCCGCCTGGACCGCGGGACCGGGACCCATCGACACCTTGACGAGGGCGTGACGCAGCACCCGGCCTTCGAGCTGGTAGCCACGTTGCAATTCGGCGGTGACCACATCCTCAGGATGCTCATCGCTCGGTTCCCGCATCACCGCCTCATGCAGGTTGGGATCGAAGGCTTCGCCCTCAACCCGCATCGGCGCCACACCGAGCTGCTTGAAGACATCGACCAGCTGCTTGTAGAGGTTCTGGTAGCTGCGGTGCAGAGCCTGGGCCTCCTCACCCTGGGGATTGAGCTGCTGGCGGGCGCGGTCGAAGTTGTCGACCACCGGCAGGATCTCGGTGAGGGTGGAGCAGGTGACCTGAAGGCGTTGATCCTCCTGATCGCGCTGGGCCCGCTTGCGGAAGTTGTCGAAATCGGCTGCCATGCGCATGTACTGGCCCTTGAGGCTCTCGTGCTCGGCCCGCAGGCTCTCCAGCTCCTGAGCGATCGACAACGCATCAGCCGCCCCTGCCTCGGCTGGTTCCGTCGCTGAAGGCGTGACATCCGTGGCGCTGCCGCTCTCGGCCGGCAGCTCGTCAGCAACCACCTCGACGGTGGGCTGCGATGCGGTGGGCTGCGATGCGGTGGACTGCGACGCGGTGGTCGGGTCCTGTTCGAAGTGCTGGGCCTCAGTGCTCATGTTGACGGGCGCGCCAAACGGTTTTAGGCATGTTGAAGCTCCAGGCCGGTCTCCCACAAGCGGCGGAAGCCCGCACCTCCCTGCCGCCGCCGCCATGACGTCGCTGCCGTTTCCCCCTGTCCCCCCCAGCGGCCGCCCGGGCGCCGGCTCCGGTCCACCGCAGCCAGCGCCTGGGCGGGCGCCGGAACCCTCCGGAGACACCCTGTT
>JBEDHF010000119.1:0-4600 GCA_041174245.1 Cyanobacteriota bacterium | reverse complement strand
CAACAAGCGCGACGAACGTCTCGATGCCCTGCTGGTGGGACCGGGGCTGGGCCCGGAGCCGGCGCAGCCCGACGAGGGCGATGCGGCCACCTGGCGATGGCTGCAGACCTTCCCCGGGCTGTTGGTGCTCGATGCCGATGGCCTCAACCGTCTGGCGTCCAGGCAGGCGACGGCCTGGTTGCAAGCACGCCAGGGCCCGACCTGGCTGACGCCGCACCGCCGGGAATTCGCGCGTCTGTTTCCCGATCTGGCGCAGGTGCCGGCCCTGGAGGCGGCGGCGATCGCCGCCGAACGCTCCCAGGCAGCGGTGCTGCTCAAAGGAGCGCGCAGCATCGTGGCGGCACCGGATGGAAGGATCTGGCAGCTCGGCAGCGCCGATGCCCGCAGCGCCCGCACCGGCCTCGGCGATGTGCTGGCGGGCTACGCCGCCGGCTGCGGCGCCCGGTCCCTGGCGGCGCTCCGGGCCCAGTGCCTGGGACCACCGCCCGGCAGCGCAGACGCGCCTGATCGCTCGCAGCCAGCCAGCGAGGATCCAGGCCTGATCGGCCTGGCGGCAGCCGGACTCGATCGATCCCTGGCCCCGCTTCTGGCCGCCGCCGCCCTGGAGCACGCCTGTGCTGGCCTCAAGGCCAGCCATCGACGGGGCCAGGCGGTGACGCCGATGGATGTGGCCGCAGCGCTGGCCGATGGCGAATTGTGAACACAAAAGAACGTTGAAATGTTTTGATCTTCGCAAGAGAAAACGGAAGGGTTGCTGAAGCCACAGCCTTCCACCCCCGTTCCATAGGACAGTCGACCCACTTCGATGGAGGGGTCGATGACGACCTCCAATCTCAAGAGCGGCGAAAGCAGTCGGCGCCGAGGCGCTGACCCGATCAGCTGGTATCTCGCTTCGATCGGCCGCGAACCGCTTCTGACAGCCGCCGAAGAGATTGAACTCGGCAATCAGGTGCAGGCGATGATGCTGATCCTGGAGTCGGGAGAGGAGGCCGAAGCCAACGAACAACAGCGCAAAACGCTCCGCGTCGGGCGCCGGGCCAAGGCCCGAATGATGAAGGCAAACTTAAGGCTCGTCGTCAGTGTTGCCAAGAAATACCAAGGCAAAGGCCTTGAACTTCTCGATCTGATTCAGGAAGGATCACTCGGTCTTGAGCGCGCCGTTGAGAAATTTGACCCAACCCGTGGCTACAAGTTTTCGACCTACGCCTTCTGGTGGATCCGCCAGAGCATGACCCGGGCCATCGCCTGCCAGTCGCGCACGATCCGCCTGCCGGTGCACCTGAGCGAGCGCCTGACCGCCGTCCGACGGGTCAGCCTCGATCTGGCCCACAAGCTGGGGGCGATGCCTTCCCGCGGCGAAATCGCCGAAGCGATGAACATCGCGGTGCCGGAGCTCGACTCCCTGCTGCGCCAGAGCCTGACCACCTCCAGCCTGGATGCCCCGATCAACGGCGAGGAAGGGCGCAGCTTCCTGGGTGATCTGATTGCCGACGTCTCGATCGAGGAACCGCTCGATCGGGTCGAGCGCGGCATGCACCACGAGCAACTGGGCAAATGGCTGAGCCATCTCACCGAACAGGAGCGCGAGGTGTTGCAACTGCGCTTCGGCCTCGAGGGCGAGGAGCGCCACACCCTGGCCGAGATCGGCCGCAAGCTCGATGTCTCCCGGGAGCGGGTGCGGCAGGTGGAACTGAAGGCCCTGCGCAAACTGCGCCACCTGACCAAACGCATCCCGCCGACCCTCTGAACCGATACAAGCCCCAGCCCACCGGAGTGGACTGGGGGTTTGTTTCAGGTCGAAGCGCTGCCCCCCCCTGGCCATGGCCCTGGAGGTGCCAGGGTTCCATGGCCCTGGCGCTCGGGGCCGGGCCTCTGGTGGGCTGGCTGGAGCTTCAGTCTTCAGCCCAGATGTAGCGGGTCAGCTCCTCGGGTTTCGGCTCGGGTGCCGCCAGGGCGAACTCCACGCAATCGGCCACCTCAGCGTCGATGTCCTTCTCGATCGTGCTGAGATCGTCGGCGCTGGCGAGGTTGTGCTCGATCAGATGGGCCGCCAGGCGCTTGATCGGATCACGCTGCGCCCAGAACTCTTTCTCCTGCTGGGCGCGCAGCTCATCAGGGTCGGCCAGGGAGTGACCGCGGTAGCGGTAGGTGAGGCACTCGAGCAGGGTCGGGCCTTCGCCCGCCCGGGCGCGGGCCACAGCGCGCTCGGCCGCACCGCGCACAGCCAGCACATCCATGCCATCCACCACCTCGCCGGCCATGCCGAAGGCACGGGCCTTGTGCCAGATCTCCGGATCGCTGGTGGCCCGGTCATGGTCCATGCCGATCGCCCAGCGGTTGTTCTCGACCACGAACAGGATCGGCAGCTTCCACAGGGTGGCCATGTTCAGGCACTCGTAGAACTGGCCGACATTGCAGGTGCCATCGCCAAAGAACGCGGCGGTGACGGCGTCGCTGCTGGCATCGCCGAGGGCATCGCGCTTGTAGCGGCTGGTGAAGGCGGCGCCGAGGGCAACGGGAATGCCCTCACCGATGAAGGCATAACCGCCCAGCAGGTGGTGCTCCCTGGAGAACAGGTGCATCGAGCCACCACGGCCCTTGCTGCAACCGGTTTCCTTGCCAAACAGCTCACTCATCACCTCGCGGGCCGGCACACCGCAGCTGAGGGCATGCACGTGATCGCGATAGGTGCTGCAGAACCAGTCGTGCTGCAGCTTCATCGCCTGGATCACCCCGGTGCTCACGGCCTCCTGGCCGTTGTAGAGGTGAACGAAGCCAAACATCTTGCCGCGGTAGTACATCTCCGCGCACTTGTCCTCGAAGCGACGCCCGAGGGTCATGTCGCGATAGAGCATCAGGCCCTGATCGCGGTTGATGGTGGCCGGCACCGTCGGAGCCAGGGAGAGGAGTCGCTCGGCATGGCTACCGGCACCCGCTGAACCGCCCTGGGGGGCGCCATGGCCATTGGCGGCCGTCGGCGACGCCAGAGCCTGAGCTGTCATCTCCTGGGTCATGACAATCGCCGCAGTCCACAGTCCTCGGCGAACTCTACGGGGTCCATCCACCGGAACCGACCCTCCGGGGCAGTCAAGGCGATCAGAACTGCCTAAAGTTCCGCAGCTGACAACGGTTTGGGTTGGAACTGCCGATCGACCACTTTCGCCTTCTTGGCGTCAGTCCGGCCATCGACGCCCAGAGCGTTCTCCACACCCTCCAGCAACGGCTGGACCGACCGCCGACGCAGGGCTTCACGGCTGAGGCGCTCGAGGCCCGGGCCCAGCTGTTGCGTGACAGTGCCGATCTGCTCGCCGACGAGAAGCTGCGCCGGCGTTACGAGGAGGAACTGACGGCGGTGATCGAGGGAGACCCGGGCCTGATCCCGGCCCTGGTGATCCCCTCCTCCCGCGAAGTGGGCGGCCTGATCCTGCTTCTGGAGGCCGGCCTGGGCGCCCAGGCCTTCGAACTGGCCAGCCGCAGCCTCCAGCCGCCACGGGCTCCGGCCCTGGGCAGTGGTCGCGAATCCGACCTGGCGCTGCTGGCGGGTCTGGCCAGCCGCCAGGCCTCCGAAGAAGACCAACAGGAGCGTCAGTACGAACGGGCCGCCGAGATGCTGCTCAAGGGACAGCAACTGCTGCAGCGCATGGGCCAGCACCACGCCCTGCGCCAGGAGCTGGCCAAGGAACGGGATGCCCTGCTGCCCTACCGGGTCCTGCAGCTGCTGAGCCGCACCGGGATCGAGGAGCGCCAGGAGGGCATGGCCCTGCTCGAGAAGCTGGTCGAGCGGCGGCACGGGCTCGATGGCGATGCCGATCCGGACTTCGCCCGGCCTGCCTTTGAGGCCTTCCTGAACCAGATCCGCCAGTACCTGACCGTGCAGGAGCAGATCGATCTGTTCGAGCGCTGGTCGGACGCTGGCTCGGTCCGGGCCGGCGTCCTCACCGCCATGGCCATGGCGGCCTCAGGATTTGCCCAGCGCAAACCGCAGCGGATCGCCCTGGCGATGACGCGTCTTCAGAACAGTGAGGCCAAGGGGCTGGCCAGGCCGGTGGCCTTCCTGACCCTGTTGCTGGGCCAGGTCGAGGACGCCCAGGCGATGGTCACGGCCCTCAGGGATCAGCCCGAGCCGGTGGCCCTGGCCGAGATCTGCCAGGACTGCGTGCAATGGCTGCGCGAGGAGGTGCTGCCGGGCTACCGCGATGTCGAGATCGAAGCCGATCTGGACGCCTGGTTCTGCGATCGCGATGTGCAGGAGTTCATCGAACAGCAGGACCGCCGCGCCGGCCGCCTGCGCAACCAACAGGCGCAGGCGGAGTCGCAGGCAACAGCGCTGACGCCACCCTTCCTGCGACCGCCCACCGGCCCCGCCTCGGCCGCTGGGGCCGCAGGCCCGAGCGCCGACAGCCCCGGGGCTGGCGATCACGATCGCGGCGGCGAGCCCGCGTACGAGCCAGCGTTCGAGCGCGCGAACGACCCCGCGAGCGCCAGCGAGGACGCGCTGGATCACGAGCTGGACGATGGACCCTTCTGGGGCGACGAGGAGGAGGCCAACCAGGCCTGGCGTTGGCCGGAGCTACCCAGCCTGAGCCTGCCGACCTTCACC
>JBEDHF010000118.1:0-4271 GCA_041174245.1 Cyanobacteriota bacterium | reverse complement strand
CAGGATCCCCAGGCCCGGATCAACCTGAGCGTGGCGATGCTCGAAACCGGCGCCAAGGGCGTGCGCGAGCACATCGACCTGGTCAAGCGCGTCAAGGTGCTGGCACCGGAACTGGCGAGCGAGCTCGATGACGCGATCAACGATGGCCTCAACCGCCGCCCAGGCTGGACGGCGCTGCAGAAGGTGAAGACCTGGCTGGAGGGCTGAGGCCAGCCCCGGAGCCCACTTAAGAGCGCAGGGCCTCCAGCACCGCCGCGGCGATGCCGCGGGAGCCGCCCGGCGGCCCGACCCGCTCCAGACCGACCGCTGCGCAGCCCTCCGGCAACTCCGGATCCGCCAGCAGCTCCAGGCACAGATCGGCGGCCTGCTCCAGTTCAGCGGCGCCGGCCGGACCGGTGCCAACGGTGAACACCGCCGGCCCCAGCAGCCGCATCTGCGCTTCGGCGAAGGCATAGCTGAACTGAGGTCCGCGGCCGGGAATCTGCACCACCGGCTTGCCGAGCCCCACCGCCTGCTCCACGGCGGTGCCGGCCATGCCCAGCACCAGGTCACTGCTGCGCAGGATCGGCGCAAAGGCATCACTGCGCAGGATCACCTGCACGCGGCCATTGGCCGAGCTGAGCCGGCCAGGCTCCAGGCTCCAGCCGATCGCCGCCGCCAGCGCCCGCAGCTCCCTGGCTTCGGTGCCGGGCAGCACGGCGGCATGGAAGCACCACGGCCGCTCAGGATCGCGGCGTTCGAGCAGCGCACAGAGCCGCACCAACAGCAGCAGGTTGTGCAGGCACTCGGGGAAGCGACTGCCCGGCAGCAGCGTGATCGCGGTGCTGCCCTCCGGGATCTGCAGGGGCGGCACCTCGGGGGCGGCGGCCGCAGGCGCCAGATCCATGATCGGGTAGCCACAGAAGCGGGCCCGATTCAAGCCCTGCTCCTGCAGATCGTGGGCGGTGAAGACATCGCGGGTGAGCACCAGCCGCACCGCCGGCCGGCGGCAGAAGCGGCGGCTGAAGGCCGGCAGCCGCAGCTTTCCCTCGTAATGACTGGAGGTGGAGACCAGAAAGACCACCGCCGGCCGGCCGGTGAGCCAGGCAAAGGCCATCGGCACGTGATCGCCGATGCAGAGCACCAGATCGGCCTCGCGACCCCGCCGCCAGGCCACCCAGAACTGCCGGATCGTCTGCTGAATCAGGCCAGCGGCCAGATCGCGCCAGAGGTTGAGGCCCTGATAGACCATGCCGCCGGAGGGCAGCGGCGCCCCCTGATGCAGCAGCGGAATGCCGCGACGGCGATAGGCGTGACCATCGCCGACGATCGGCAGGGCCTGAAGCTCCAGATCAGGGCGCAAAGCCAGCAGTTGATCAGCGATCAGACCGCCGTTGAGATCCTCACCGTGACCGTTGCTGATCAGCAGAATCCTGGGCGCTCGGGGTTGGGGCACGGTGCAGGGCAGCTGCGCCAACCTTAGGTTTGGGCCCGGGATCAGTCCGCCGCTGCTGCGGCAGCACCGATCGCCGCGTCACCCCGTTCCCTGCCAGCGCCGATGCCGACCCCCGACGACCCTGCACCCAGCCTCGGCCGGCGGCTGAAGAACCTGATCGACACCCTGCTGGTGATCGATGTGTTTGTGGTGATCGCCGGCGCCCTCTGGTTCGGGGTGGCGGTGCTACTGCACAGCCGCGAGATCGAGGCCCCGCTGACGCTGTTTCAGAGCCTCTGGGAGCCGCTGTTCACGCCGGCGATCGGCCTGCTGATGGGGGCGGCGATCCTCAGCGGGGTCCTGGGCTGGTGGCAGCGGCGAGGGCAGCGCTGAGCTCGGGAAAACGGAACACAAAGCCCTGCTGCTGCAGCCGCTGCGGCAGCACCCGTTGCCCCTTGAGCACCACCTGGGCACCATCGCCGAGCAGCAGCTGCAGGATCGGTCCGGGCACCGGCAGCAGGCTCGGCCGCCCCAGGGTGCGACCGAGGCTGCTGGAGAACTGGGCCATCGTGGCCGGCGCCGGCGCCACGGCGTTGTACTCGCCCCGATAGCGGCTGTCGTCGAGGGCGGCGATCACGATCGCCACCAGATCCTCGCGGTGGATCCAGCTCATCCACTGGCGGCCGTTGCCGATCGGGCCCCCGAAGCCGGCCCGGAAGATCGGCAGCATCTTGCCGAGGGCGCCGCCATCAGCGGCCAGCACGATGCCGGTGCGCAGCTTCACGACCCGGGTGGCTGCCGGCGCCTGATCGGCCGCCGCCTCCCAGGCCAGGCACAGGGCTCCGAGCAGGTCGTCGCCAGCGGGGCTGGCCTCCTCAAAGCTGGCCGTTTCGCTGGTGCCGTAGTACCCGATCGCCGAGCCGTTCACCAGCACCGCCGGGGGCGACTCCAGGGCCTGCAGGGCCGCCACCAGCCGCTCGGTGCTGCGGACGCGGCTCTCGAACAGGCGGCGGCGATGCTCGGCTGTCCAGCGCTGCTCGGCGATCGGTTCACCGGCGAGGTTCACCACCGCCTCGGCGCCAGCAAGGGCCGACAGCAGGGCCGGATCCTGCCAGGTGGCGGCGTCGGCTGGATCGCCCTGCAGCCAGGTGAGACCGCTGGCAGCCTTGAACGCTGGCAGGGGCGCAGGCCGACGGCTCAGCACCGTGAGGGTATGGCCGCGCTCAAGCAGCGCCGGCACCAGGGCCCGACCGACAAAGCCGGTGCAGCCGATCAGCAGCAGTCGCATCAACGCCGAAGCAGAAGGCCATGAAGGCTAACCAGATCCGATCGGCAGGCCTCGGAAGTCGCGAAGACGGGCGCTGCCGACCTGGGCCCGGGCCCGGGGCCCTAGCCTGGGCCGAACACTTGCAACGCCATGGCTGACACCCCGGCTGCGGACAGCCCCGCCGCCAAGGCCGCCCCGGCCCTGCGCAAAGGCGCCCTGGTGCGCCTGAATCGGGCCCGTTACCAGGGCAGCCTCGAGGCGGCGGCCAGCGATCCGACGCCCCCCGCCTATCTGCTGGAAGGTCCGGCCGAGATCCTGGCGGTACAAGGGGAGCATGCGCAGCTGCGGCTGCGGCGGCCGGTGCCGGATGTATGGCTGCGGCTCGATCAGCTGGAGCCCTATCCGGGCTGATCAGACCAGCTCCAGCTGACGGCGCTGGGCATGCAGATCGCTGCGCAGGCGCTTGGCCTCGCGCAGCAGCTCGCGGCCATCGCGCAGATAGGAATCGACGTAGCCGAGCGTGTAGCGCTCCAGATCGGCCACGGCATCCTGCACCTGGCGGAAGCAGTGATAGAGGCTGAGGCTGAAGCCGCTGATCGCCGCCGGGCAGGCCTGGGAGCGGTAGAGGGTTTCGGCGGTCTCGAGGCGGCGGCGGCTCTGCTCGAGGAAGGTGCAGAAGGCCTCCATCAGCTGATCGTCGTAGGGATCGGCCGACAGCTCGCGCAACTGGGCCGGGAACGGATTGATCACCTGCGCCAGCAGACGATCGATCGGGTTGTACACCTGCTGCAGCCATTGCAAGAGCTGGCTGTCGCGGTCGATCGCCGTGGCGTGGTGGTGGTTGCCACCCTGCCCCCTCTGGCCGCCTGGGCCAGATTCCGCCCCAGAAGCGCCGCTGCGCCCCTGACGACCGCGATCATGCAGGCGCCGCGCCTCTGGATCACCCAGCACCTCCCAGGCGGCATTGAGGGCCAGGATCGTGGTGGCATCGCCACCGGCATCGGGGTGGTGACGCTTCACCAGGGCCCGGTAGGCGGCCTTGATCTCCTCGGCGCTGGCCCTGGGGCCAACACCGAGCACGGTGTAAGGATCGCTCGATCCGCGGGGCACGCGCAGGAGGCTGGGCAACGGTGTGCCCATCATCGGCGAGAGGACAGCGCGAGCTGATCGCCGCTGGGCTGGCGCCAGCGCAGACGGGCCACAAAAAAGCCCCCCGATCGGGAGGCTGAAGGGTGTGTGTGTGGGAGCGGATGCGGCCGGCAACCAGCCGGCCAGGTGGCTGAACAGTGGGGCCGGCCGAAGCCGGCCCAAGCGATCAGAACTTGAAGCGGGTCTGCACCAGGGCGCCCCAGACGCTGGAGGTGTAGCCAGCGTAGGTACCAGGTGTGGCCGAGTTGCCGGTGAGGAACTGACCACCGGGGTTGCTCAGGTAGTAGATCGCCGGGGTGACGCTGATCTTGTCGGTGACCTGGAAGCGATACCACCACTCAAAGGCGTAGCCGGCGTCGTTGGGGGTGGTGCCATCAACGAGCGCGGTAGCGAAGGAGGGCTGACCGAAGGCGAAGCCGGCGGCGTTGCCCTTCACAAAGG
>JBEDHF010000117.1:0-10516 GCA_041174245.1 Cyanobacteriota bacterium | reverse complement strand
GCGGACCGAGCGTGTCGCTCATGCCGTAGGTGCCCACCATCTGCTCGGCGATGTCGGTGGCGCGCTGCAGGTCGTTGGCGGCGCCGGTGGTGACCTCGCCGAAGACGATCTCCTCGGCGCTGCGTCCGCCGAGCAGGGTGGCGATCTGACCTTCGAGGTCTTCTTTGGAGTTGAGGAAGCGCTCTTCGGTCGGCAGCTGCAGGGTGTAGCCGAGGGCGCTCATGCCCCGCGGCACGATCGAGATCTTGGCCACCTTGCTGCCGCCGGGCATCAGGTGGCCGACGATGGCGTGGCCGACCTCGTGATACGCCACCACTTTCTTCTCATCGGCCTGCAGCACCCGGCTGCGCTTCTCGAGGCCGGCGACCACGCGCTCAATCGCTTCATTGAGATCGCCCTGTTCGACGGCGGTGCGCTTGGCCCGGGCGGCCAGCAGTGCCCCTTCATTGACCAGGTTGGCGAGATCAGCCCCGGCGAAGCCGCTGGTGGCCTGGGCGATGCGATCGAGATCGACGCCAGGGGCCAGTTTGACCTTGCGGGCATAGATGTCGAGGATCGTCTTGCGACCGGAGAGGTCGGGGCGATCCACCAGCACCTGGCGGTCGAAGCGACCCGGACGCAGCAGCGCCGCATCCAGGGTTTCCGGCTGGTTGGTGGCGGCCAGCACGATCACCGGCTTGTCCTTGGCGGCGAAACCATCCATTTCGGTGAGCAGCTGGTTGAGGGTCTGCTCGCGCTCATCGTTGCCGCCGACCACACCCATCGACCCGGCGCGGCTCTTGCCGATCGCATCGAGTTCGTCGATGAAGATGATGCAGGGAGCCTTTTTCTTCGCTTCTTCAAACAGATCGCGAACCCGGGCGGCACCGGCACCCACGAACAGCTCCACGAATTCGGAGCCGCTGATGATGAAGAAGGGCACGCCGGCTTCACCAGCCACTGCTTTCGAGAGCAGGGTCTTGCCGGTGCCGGGAGGGCCCACCAGCAGCACGCCCTTGGGGATGCGGGCGCCGATGGCGGCGTAGCGCTCGGGGGTCTTGAGGAAGTCGACGATCTCGGTGAGCTCCTGCTTGGCCTCATCCACACCGGCCACATCGGCGAAGGTGACGCGGGATTCCTCATCCGGCACGTAGACCTTGGCCTTGCTCTTGGTGAAGCTCAGGGCGCCCTGGGCGCCGCCCATCCCGCTGCGGCGGGCGAAGAACTGCAGCACCAGGATGAAGATCAGCGGCGGCACCACCCAGCTCAGGGCCGTGGTGATGAAGCTGGGGCGCTTCGGCGGAGCGGCCGCGAACTCGACCCCCTTGTCCTCGAGGCGCTGGGGCAGGTCCATGTCGAAGATCGGCGTCGTCGCCAGTACCGAAGGGGCTCCCTCCTCGGCATTGCTGAGCTCGTAGCGGATCTGGTCCTGGGTGATGTAGGCGCGTTTGACGGCACCGTCATCCACCTGGCTGATGAACAGCGAATAGGGCACGCGCGGCACCTGCTGCATCGCCTGATTCGGCAGGAAGTTGCTGAACAGCAGCAGGACCCCGAAGCCGATCAGGATCAGGTTGACGATGCCGAACCGCCGGTTCGGTCCTTTGTCGTCCTGGCGAATGGCCATCGCAGCGGTTTCGATTGGCGGCCAAGCTAGGCCCGATCCCCACGCCCTGGACCGCTGGCCCGGGTGTGAGAACCGAACGTTGCCCCACCCCCCGGCATGTGCGGCCGCTTCTCGCTCACAACCCCTCTGCCGGCCCTGAAGCCGCTGCTCGCCGGCCTCTGGCCGCCGGGGCTGGAGCGGCACTATGCGCCCCGGCCGCAACTCCATCCCGGTGAGCCGCTGCTGCTGCAGCGCCTGGAGGAGGGGCGGCTGGCGGTGTCCCTGGCGCTCTGGGGGCTGGTGCCCGATTGGTGCGACGACCCGCGCACGGCCCGGCGGCCGATCAACGCCCGCGCCGAGACCGTGGCCGAGCGGGCCAGCTTCCGCGCGGCCTGGCGTCATCGCCGCTGCCTGGTGCCAGCTGATGGCTATTTCGAATGGTCGGGGCCGGCGGCGGCCCGCCAGGCCCACTGGATCCGCCGCCGCGATCAGGCCCCCTTCTGGCTGGCGGGGCTGTGGGAGCGCTGGATCGGCCCCGATGGCAGCGAGCTGGAGACCTGCTGCCTGCTCACCACCAAGGCCAATGCCCGGCTGCGCCACGTGCATCCCCGGATGCCGGTGGTGATCCCCATCGGCCTGGAGCACCCCTGGCTGGCCCCGGCCGATGGGCCAGGCCTGCGGGCCTTGCGGCCTCTGCTTGAGCCCTGGGAGGGCGGCGACTGGGAGGCGCTGCCGGTGCGGCTGAGCTCCGCCCAGGCCGAACCGGAACCTCTGGCATGCCACCAACTGCCGCTTTTTGGCTAAAGAAGGGCATCACCGCCGGCCCCACGATGAGCCTCGAACAGCTCGATGCCTTTGTGACCCTGGCCCGCAGCCGGCCGGAGCTCGCTGAGCAGCTGGCGGAACCGCTGGAGCTGGAGGCCTTTCTCTCTCTGGCGGCTGCCGAGGGCTTTGTGCTTCAGGCCGAGGATGTGATCGCCGCCCAGCAACGGCAGGAGCAGCAGCTCAGTGATGCTGAGCTCCAGCAGCAGGCCGGGGTTGAGGCAAGGCGCCTGCGGCATTTTGTTTACGGCTGATCGCCGTTCGGCTGAGCGCTGAGGGAGACGCGATGGCTGATCGCCAGGCTGAAGATCGCGGAGCTGTGGACCGCCAGGAGATCGAGCGGCCTGGTGGCCAGGGCCTGGCGGCGCCACGACGGGGCAGCCTCAGGGCGCCGCTGGCACCCTCCAGCGCCCGTCGCCATCGACCGCTGCTCTATCGCCTGCTGCGGCTGGTGCTGCCGGTGACCCGGCCCTTCTCCCACGCCAGCCAGGCCCACAAGCGCCATCGCTTCTATTTCCAGCTGCTGCTGAGCTGCCTGCTGGCGTTGCTGAGCTACGCCATGCCCCGCCATCTGCGCACCCTCAGCCCCTTCAGCTACAGCCTGGTGCTGCTGGTGCTCGTGTTCCGGCTCGGGGCGTTTTCGATCACGCCGAGCATGGAGCACTGGCTGGTTCAGTTCTACCGCCTGCTTGGGCTGGCCACCTTTGCTTCGCAGCTGGTCTGGTCGTTCACGCCCCTGGTGCATCGGGGCACGGGCCTGCCGCTGCTGATGCTCTGGAGTGCCTTCGCCGCCTGGAGCACCCTGCGGCTGGTGCGGCTGCTGGCGATGGAGGTGCGGGTGAATGGGCGGGTGTTGATGGGGGCGGTGGCCGGCTATCTGATGATCGGCATCACCGCCGGTCTGCTGCTGGCGGTGCTGGAAACGATCCATCCCGGCAGTTTCCGCGCCACCGAGGCCCACACCCTCAGCGGCCTGCTCGATGCCCAGCTGATCGGCCAGCCGAGTGTGAAGGTCTGGCAGTTGGATTTCGAGCGCCTCACCTACTTCGCCTTCGCCACGGTCACCACCGTCGGCTACGGCGACATCACACCGGTGACGCCCCAGGCCCAGATGCTGAGCGTGATGTTTGCGATCGTCGGCCCGCTTTATATCGCCGTGGTAATGGGCGTGCTGATCAGCCGCCTCACGGTGCAGACCACCGAGTCGATGGAACTGGCGCGTGAACAGAGCCGGCCGCGCACGGCGGCCGATCCAGCCAGCCCGGAGCACACCAGCTCCTGACCCACAGGGCCGACGCGGCGAGGGCCGCCAGGCGAGGGGAGTGGGGCCTCAGCGACGACGCTGGCGCAGCAGCTGATCCCAGAGGCCGCCCTGGCGGAACAGGGTCTGATCCACCTGCGGCCAGCCGCCGAGGCTGGCCACCGTGAACAGCTCCGGCACCGGCGCAAAGCGGTCCTTGACCCGGTTCCAGACCTTGGCATTCACCGGCCGGAATCCCTCCTCGGCGAAGATCTGCTGCGCCGGCTCCGATTGCAGATAGGCGGCCAGGGCTTCAGCGGCCTTGCGGTTGCCGTGGCGATCGACATGGCGATCCACCACCGCCACCGGGCCCTCGATGCTGATGTTGCGGCTCGGCACCACAAAGCCACCCTTGAGATTGCCGCTGCGACGGGCCAGGATCGCCTCGTTCTCGTAATTGAGCAGCACATCCCCCTGGTTGCGCTTCAGGAACACATCCGAGGCCTCGCGGGCATCCCGCGGCAGGCTCGGCACCTGCTGCACGATCGAGCCGAGGAAGGCGGCGGCCTGGGCATCACTGCCACCGGTGCTCTTCACCGAGCCCCAAAGCGCCAGCACATTCCAGCGGGCCCCGCCGGAGGTCTTCGGGTTGGCCGTGACCACGGCGATGCCGGGACGGCTGAGGTCGCTCCACTGGCGCAGCCCCTTCGGGTTGCCCTCGCGGGTGATCAGGGCCACCACCGAACGGGTGATGACGCTGTTGTCTGGGAGCTCCTGCTCCCAGCCGGGCTGCACCAGGCCCGCCGCCTGCAGCTTCTGCACGTCGTCACTGAGGGCCAGGGTGACCACATCGGCCTCCAGGCCATCGATGACGGCCCGGGTCTGGCTGCCGGAGCCGCCGTAGCTGGTGGTGATCGTAAGGTCCTGGCCGGTCTTCTGCTTCCAGTCGGCCTTGAAGCCGGGCAGGATCCGGTCGTAGGCGCTCTTGGTGACGGCGTAGCTAACCAGCAGCAGCTCGTTGCGGCCGGAGCCGCCGGCCTTGTCGCCCGTACCAGGCCCGCCGCAGCCGCTGAGGCCGAGGCCGCTGGCCGCCAGCACCAGGGCCGTGGCCGCCAGCGTCCTGAGGCGGCCGCCAGCACCACGGACCGCAAACCTGGCGGAGCTGTATTCCACGGTACGTCGATGGGGGAACTGCTGGGAGCCTATCCGATGGTGATGGTTGAATCCCCGCAAGCCTGGTGGGGAACCAGGGCTTGCGGCGGCTCCCAGGCTGCCTGGGGGAAGCGGACGATGCAGAGGTGGCCTCGTTGCTTCCCCTGTCGGCGGATCAGCGGCTCTTGCTGAAGATCTGATCCCAGACGCCACCCTTGCCGAAGAACTTCTTGTCGAAGGCGGCCCAACCGCCGAAATCGGAAATCCGGAAGAACTGCACCTCCTGGAACTTGCCGCGGGCATAGGCCTTGCCCTCCGGAGTCACCGGCCGGAAGCCGTTGTCCACGAAGATCTTCTGGGCCGTGGGGGTGTAGAGGAATTTCGAGAAGGCCTCCGCCACCCTCCGGGTGCCGTGCTTGTCGACGTTGCGGTCGACAACGGCGATCGGCATCTCCGTCAGCACGTTCGGGCTGGGCAGCTTGTAAGGGACGGTCCATTCCCGGTTCTTGCGGGCCAGGATCGCCTCGGTTTCCCAGTTCAACAGCACATCGCCCTTGTGGCGCTTGACGAAGGTGTCGGTGGCCTCGCGGGCGTCCTTGGGCAACACCTCCACATTGCGCAGCACCGAGCCCACATAGGCGCGGGCCTGGGCTTCGCTCTTGCCGGTTTCGATCTGGTTGCCCCAGAGGCCGAGGAAGCTCCAGCGGGCGCCACCGGAGGTCTTCGGGTTGGCGGTCACCACATCCACGCCCTTGTTGTTGAGGTCTTCCCAGGTCCTGATCTTCTTGGGATTGCCCGGGCGGAGGAAGAAGGCGATCGTGGAGTTGGTGGCGATCGAATGGTTCGGCAGTTCCTTTTGCCAGCCTGGCTGGATCAGGCCCTTGGCCTCCAGCTTCAGGACATCGGCCTCCATCGCCAGGCCCACCACATCGGCCTCCAGGCCATCGAGCACGGCCCGGGTCTGGCTGCCGGAACCGCCGTAGCTGGTCTTAATCCGCACCGTCTGACCGGTTCTCTTCTTCCAGTCGGCCTCGAAGGCGGGAATGATCCTGTCGTAGGCCGCCTTGGTGACGGCATAGCTCACCAGCAGCAGCTCCTGGGGGGCAGCGGCCCGGGCTCTGGGCGCTGCCTGGGCCGAGGAGTTGGCCAGCAGGGAGGCAGCGCTGCTGAGGCCGGCCACGGCCATGCCGGCTCCGATGGCACCGGCTCGGAGGTGGCGCGCCAAGGCAGGGGACAAAGAAACCACGGTTTTCCGGTTGGTTAAAGCAGGAATCTAGAGGTCGGGTTGCTGCTGGCGTGTGTTCGCGACTACGTCGCCTGGTCCCTTGCGCCTTCGCGTCCGATGCTGCGCTGCGTCCTGCCACAATCCGGCCATTGCCTGCGCGCTCCTTCGTGGCCTTCAGTTCGAAGACGGCCTATGCCCTCCTGGCCCTGCTGGAGCTCGCCGATGTCCAGGCCAGCGGTGGTGTGCTGCAGGTGCCGGAGATCGCCGCCCGTCAGGGCATCCCCGACCGCTACCTCGAGCAGATGCTGGCCAGCCTGCGGCGTGGCGGTTTTCTGCGCAGCATCCGCGGCCCCCGCGGCGGTTATCAGCTGGTGGCGCCGCCTTCGGAGGTGGTGGTGCTCGATGTGGTGCGCTGCCTGGAAGGGCTGGCCGGCTCCAGCGAGGCCGATGGCCAGAGCAGTGCCGAGTGGAAGGCCCTGAGGGGCTTTGAGCAGGAGCTCGAGCAGGCCCGGCTCCGCCTGCTGGGCGGCACCACCCTGGCGGATCTGCTGGAACGCCGCGATGCCCTGCTCCAGGACCACGCCATGTATTTCATCTGAGGCGAACCCTCACCCAGGCGCGCCATGGCGCCTGGCTTCAGAGCCTCAGGCGCCAGAGCAGATCCCGATCCAGCGGCTGCGGAACCGCCGCCGCCAGGATCGCCGCCTCCTGCACCCGCTCCAGGCCCAGGCTCGCCAGCGGCGTGCGCGCCGGGTCGCCCCCCAGCAGTTTCGGGGCGATCACGGCGGCGATCTCCTGCACGCAGCCCTGGCGGATCGCCGCAGCCGCCAGCTCAGGCCCGCATTCCCAGAGCACCTGGTTGCAGCCCCGGGCGGCCAGGGCCTCCAGCAGGGCCAGCGGTTCGCAGGCCGGCAGCGCCAGCTGCTCCACGCCCTCGACGCACCAGGTGCCGCTGGCCTCGGGCCCATGGGCCACCAGGGTCGGGGCCACGCTCTGATCCCAGAGCTGCGCGGTTGGGGGCAGATCGAGGCTGCGGCTCAGTACCACCCGCAGCGGTTCCGGTTGGCGGCGGCCGCGGCTGGTGAGCAGGGGATCGTCGGCCCTCACAGTGCCGCCACCGACGATCACCGCATCACAGCCGGCCCGCAGCGCATGCACCCAGGACCGCGCCGCCGGGCCACTGATCCACTGGCTGTCGCCGTTGGGCAGAGCCGTGCGGCCATCGACGCTCATCGCCCACTTGAGCAGGCCGTAGGGGCGGCCGTGGCGCTGGCGGTGCACGAAGGCCCGGTTCAGGTCCTGCGCCTGCGCCTCCAGCACGCCGCTGATCACCGTCAGCCCCGCCTGCTGCAGGCGCAGGATGCCGCCACCGGCCACCAGGGGGTTCGGATCCTCCATCGCGATCACCACCGTGCGCACCCCGGCGGCGATCACCGCCTCGCTGCAGGGCGGGGTGCGGCCGTGGTGGCAGCAGGGCTCAAGCGTCACCACCAGGCTGCCGCCCCGGGCCCGGTCGCCCGCCTGGGCCAGGGCGCCCACCTCGGCGTGGGGCTGGCCGGCGGCGGCGTGGTAACCCTCGCCCACCAGCTGGCCGGCGGCATCGAGCACCACTGCTCCCACCATCGGATTGGGGCTGGTGCGTCCCTGGCCCAGGGCCGCCAGCTGCAGAGCGCGCTCCATCCAGGGCCGCCAGGCGGCCTGGCTGTCGCCGGCGGTGCTGGCCTGGTTGCTGCTGCTCAAGAGCGGCGCTCCGGTTCGTCCTCCGGTGTCCAGCTGGGCAGGCGGCGCCATTCCGCTACCACGTAGGGCGGCACCGGCAGTTCGGTGAACACGCCGTTCAGCCGCAGCCGCAGCGGCCGGTTCTGGTGGAGGTCGCTGAGCAGGGGATCGAGGTTGAATTCGGCGGCGGCGGCGCGGCCATCGCCGGCCAGCTTCGGGTTGGCGAGGGTGGTGTCGGCCAGCAGCCAGCGGTTGCGGCCGCTCTCCACCTGCAGATCGGTGGGATGGTCGAGCCGCACCCGGCCCGGGTAGCCGACGATCCGCAGCCGCACCGAGCCACCGTGCGGACCCTCGCGGTAGGCCACCACCTGCCAGCTCTGGTAATCGAGATCGCGCAGGCTCTCGAGGCTGCGGGCCAGGGGCTGGCCGGTTTCGTCGTCGTGGAGATGGAGCAGCGCCGCAGCCGGAGCCGGCAGCAGCAGCAGCGGCAGGCACAGCAGCAGGGCCAGCGCCAGCGCTCGCAGGCGGCGGCTCATGGCTGACGCTCGGCGCCGGGGATCGGCTGCCAGTCGGTGTGGGTGGCCCACAGGCCCCAGATCGCCATTGCCCGCAGGTAGTGGCAGGCGCGGAAGGTGTGCACGCCGGTGATCGCCTCCGGGGTGCGGAATTGCAGGCCGCCGCTGTACACCTGCTCGACCACCGCCGAGCAGATCGCCAGGGCGGTGCCGGTGTCGCCCATCAGCCGGTAGTACGACGCCAGGCCGAAGTTGATCCCGGTCCAGACCTCCAGCGGGTGGGTGCCATTCGGATCGAGCGGTGTGCCATCGCGGCGCAGGCCGTTGGCGACGCCGAGCTTGCCACCCTCGAAGCCCTCGAAGCAGGCTTCCTTCACCGCCTTCAGGGTGGAGAGGGCCCGCTCCTCGGCCACCACCGGCGGCAGCCCCAGCAGCCGGGCGTAGAAGTCGCCGCAGAGCTGGTCGGCCATCACCACCGGCGTGCCGCTGCCGGCATCAATCCGGTAATACTCGCCGTTCCAGAGCAGGGCATCGAAGTTGGCCCGCGACTGCTCCAGCCAGCCTGAGAACTGCCGCTGCTCGGCGCCGGTGTCGAGGCCGAGATCGAGCTGCAGCCGCTGGGCCATCGCCAGGGCCGCCTCCAGGGCGGCGATCCAGAGGGCGCCGCAATAGGCGCTCACCCCCACCAGCGGCCAGTCATCGAAGGTCTGGTCCGGGGCGCCGCCGTTGTCGGGCAGGCCGTCGTCGTTGATGTCGAAGGTCTTGAGGTAACGCAGGGCCTCCACCGCCGCCGGCCAGCAGTCGGCGAGGAAGCACAGATCTTCGCCGCTGGGGGCGAGCCGGAAGGTGCGCCAGACCTGCAGCACGTAGTCGCTGGCCAGGTCCTTCCAGAGGTTGCAGTCCTGGTAGGCGGTGTAGTTGGTGGCCTGGAAGGGGCGCTCGTTCGGGGCGCCGAGATCGTGGGGGGTGGCTCCCTTCAGCTTGCGGGCGGCCTCCACCCGGCCCCGCCCCTGGGTGAAGTACCAACCGATCGGCCGCGGCGTCGGATCGGCGGCGGGGATGGCGCGGGCGAAGCTGCGCAGCACCGCCTTGTCGAGCTCCGGCCAGAGCTGCAGCAGCGCCAGCGAGCCGTAGAGGCGCACATCCAGGCTTTCGTACCAGGCGTAGTCGAGGCACTCGAGCACCCCGAAGCGCCCGACCGGATCGTCATGGCTGGCGGCGGTCCAGAGGGTGCCGCCGCTGGCGAGGTCGTAGAGCTCATTGAGCAGCGCCATCCGCAGCGGTTCCGGCAGATCGGTGCGGGCCAGCACCGGCGCCTGCCAGTCGTGGATCGCCTGCCGCCACTGCGGCCAGTCGCGCAGGGCCTCGGCGGCGATGGCGGCGGCCTGCTGGCCGTCGGCGCCGAAGACATCCGTGTAGCGCCGCAGGCTCTGGCTGCCGCTGGCGAAGGCGGTGACCGGCAGGTCCCAGCTGATCACCACCGCAATCTCGCGGCTTTCGCCCGGCTGCAGCGCAAAGCGCAGGGCCATGGCGGCGCTGCCCGGTTCACCGGCGCCGCGGCGGCGTTCGCCCGGATCGGCCGGCAGCGAACCATCGCGGGCGAAGGGCTGCCAGAGGCTGCTGCCATCACCGCTCGGATCCCAGTGGCAGCAGCGCAGCACCTCCAGATCCGCTTGATCGGCGGCGGTGGCGATGCACCACTGGCCCTCGCCCTCGCGCAGCGGCTGATGGTGATCGCCATCGAGCAGCACCCCGATCAGGCCGTTGCCCTGCACCGGCCGCTGGCGCTGGCCCTCGCTGCGGCCGATCGCCGGCACGTAGGCGTGCTCGGGGCTGCCGTCATCGCGGAAGTGCACCTCGGCGCTGGGATCGGTGTTGGTGAACCAGCCCACCGTGTTGCGCCAGCTGAGCAGCAGCGACAGATCGAGCCTGTCGCTGGTGGGGTTGTCGAAGGTCCAGCGGAAGACCGCCACCGGGTAGCTGGTGCGCCTGTAATCGCCGGGCAGGATCGGGCTGAAGGCCTCGCAGCTCACCGCCGACGCGAACACGCCCTGGTATTGGAAGGCGCTCAGGGGGTAACGGGCCGTGTAGGTGCCGGTGCTGTGCTCAGCGTCACTGGCCGGGTACCACTGCCAGGTCGACAGCGGTGGCGTTGCGGATCCCGGCAGCGAGTCGTCGCGCTGCGGCGCCGTGGCCAGGGCATGGGCGCGGCGCTGCTCACCCTGTTGCTCGAACAGGGCGAACTGGCAGTCGGGCAC